>CAYTFT010000167.1:0-6235 GCA_964437155.1 uncultured Chitinophagales bacterium
AAGATGAGCAGAACGGCAAGGCAGATAAAAAGCGTAAGGAAGCGGAATTGATTTTTGTGCATTGGATATGAACGCAGGATATAACGGCCGAAAAGCGAATTTATGCTCCAAAGGTAGGTATTTATTTACAGAGGTTTTGCAATTGCGGGGTGGGAGAAATGCAGGGCTGTAATTTATCTTTGCGCGAAATTCTTCATCATGAAACGATCAGGCATAATTACCGTATTGACATTTTTTTCACTGGTGTTGTTTTCCTGTAAGGGGAAATCGGATAAGGCGCATTTGCATGCAGTAGAGGATCTGCCCGAGCAGAATCCGATAGCTGTGGAGGGAATGGTGCAGGATACGATTGAATTCACGTCAGGCGACGGCCTGCTGATGCGGGCAGTGATCTATAAAATAGATACAAAATCACCGGTTATTGTTCTATGCCACCAGGCAAGGTTCAATAATTATGAATATGCCGAAATTGCCCCGAAACTGAATGCTATGGGATATAATTGCGTGGCAATTGATCAGCGTTGCGGCGGCAGCATGGATGACCATGAGAATGTAACCTACAATAATGCCGTGGCGAAGAAATTACCCGTAGAATATCTTGATGCGGAACAGGATATTGTCGCTGCCGTGAATTTTACGTATGATATTTTCCGGCAGAAAGTAATTCTCTGGGGCAGTTCGTACAGCGGCGGACTCGTTTTAAAAACTGCAGCTGCCAGTGATAAAGTAAAAGCAGCAATTGCATTCAGCCCCGGTGAATATTATGAGGGAAAACTTTCTATCAAAGAATCCATCAAAAATCTAAGCAAGCCTGCCTTTATTACTTCCACTGAAAAAGAAGCAGCAGGCGTTGAAAAGATGACCACAGATGTGAGTGAGGGTGTGATCACGCAATATTTTCCTGAAACAAAAGGCACCCACGGATCAAAATGTTTATGGAATGCCGATCCATCGCACGAGTATTACTGGAAAGCGCTGAGCGAGTGGCTGGGGAAGTACGGGAAATAATCTTCTTCGGGAGGGACCAAGGTTCGATCGGAATTAAATACAGGCATTCGAGATCGATAATAAACTTTGACGCAGTTATTTAAGCACTACCTCTCCATGTTGCGTAACATCAGATCTCATTTCTCATATTACCATGCATTGTAAAAGCAGATTTCGGCTTCATGGTTCATTTCTTATCGCACAAGCTTCCACTTCTCGATAAAATAAAAAACGGCCCCTTACGGAGCCGTCCTCTTTTCATACTTGTGCTTAGCCCGGGGGCTTCAGCATATTTTCTATTGATACTTGAACTTCAGTTTCTGATGTGAAGGCAATTCTGTTGCGCGATCACAGAGGCAAAAGTATTTCCGAAGGTACTCTTGTACAAGGGGTGGATTCAACAGAGTTGTACACATCGTACATATTTGTACACATCAAATGCACTGTACACATTCTTTCCACACCGGCTGATGCGGTAAAACGCATTCACCGCCTATTTTGGTGTATTCACCGAATGTTGCCGAACGATTAAAATATCCGGGCAGTTACCTACGTCAATGGGATTTATATGGACGATAGTTTACATTTGGGTACTCTGATGACGCAGCAGCAAAATGAAATAATTGAGCAGGCGGTAAAGAATGAACGTAAACGATTACTGAAATTCATCAGAACACGCGTAGCCAGTGAGGAAGATGCCCGTGACATTCTGCAGGATGTCTTTTATCAGCTCGCCTCTAACCACGGCATTGTGGAAGGCATTGAGAATATGGCTTCCTGGCTGTACCGGGTAACCCGCAATAAGATCATAGACTGGTACCGGAAGCGCAAGACAGAATCATTTGACAGCACGGCACTTTTTGACGAGGACGATGATGAAACCGGTTATTTCTCGCAGATCGCTTCTGTTTCTTCCTCTTCTTCCGATAATCCGGATGTTCAGTTTGAAAGGCAGCTCATCTGGGAAACCATGTATGAAGCGCTCAACGAATTACCGGAAGAGCAACGCGAGGTATTTATTCTTCACGAACTGGAAAGCAAAAGCTTTAATGAGATCGCCGAAATTACCGGTGCACCTCTGAACACCTTGTTATCGCGAAAACGTTATGCTGTTTTGCATTTACGGGAGCGGCTGAAAGGTTTATATACGGATTTTTTGGAAGCGTAAAATAAACCTGATACATGCACGATTTTAATCATTAGAATATCTGAATAAATACAATATCGTCCATAAAAAAAATAATTAAATTCATAGATACGGTAACGCAAACGAAAATATAAAAGCATTAATGGCTGTTCATTTTTGCAGTTACCGGATCACAACTAACAATTTATGAAAAAAGGAAAATGGTTTTTATACGGGATCGGATGGCTGGTTGCCGGCGCTGCAATGATATCGCTGATGGGACTCGCCACCATGTATCTCTGGAACTGGCTGATACCGGCATTATTCAACGGGAACGTCATCACATTCTTACAGGCGATCGGACTCATCGCTTTGGGCAAACTGCTCACCGGATTCATGGGAATGGGCGGATGGCGCGGTCGCAGAAGATGCGGGCACCATCACCACGGTCACTGGCGCGGAAAATGGGAAAGTAAAATGCATAATATGTCACCCGAAGAGCGCGAAAAATTCAAGCAGTATTATTATGATCGCTGCGGCTGGAAAATGGGCCATGGGAATACATCCGGTGAAAATAACCCGGATCCGCAAACAGATAAATCAGGCAGCTGATAATTATTGGGCCGACAGGTATCCCGTTTTTTAGGTATTCACCCTGAAAAACGGGATTTTTGTTTATGATTCGCCGCTAATTATTTAATTTTCAGCCTTAATATTATCAAAATGAAAAACCAACTCCTCCCTTTACGGGCATTTTCAGGTACTCCCCTGAAAGCACTTTCAGTCTGCTTACTGGTTACTGCCACGCTGCACCTTGAAGCACAAGTACATAATGTTAAAGTGCAACTGAGTGAAGAATATGAAGAACCGAAAAATTCCATCGTTTTTGATGTGATCGGTTATGATGATGACGGTGTATATCTTGGCCGTTATCAGCGCAAGGGATTTTACAACCTTACACTCGAAGTAGAAAAATACAGCCATGCCCTCAAATTGCTGGGGCTGCGCGATTATGAATATGAGGTAAGCGGCGAGGATATGGATTATGGCAGCCCTTTTTATTTCCAGAGTAAATTGTATGCCACCGGTATGACATATTCCAAGAAGACCAAGAAGCGGAATATTTATTACCATGAACTCGATAAGAAAACACTTACAGCGAAAGGCGCACCCACCCTTATGCAATCCATTCAGGAATCGGATAATGGCAGTGTATCCCTTGCAGAAAATGTTATGTCGCCCGATGAATCAAAACTTGCCTTTTTCGGTATTCCCGGTTATCAGAAAAAAATGATGATATTATCTGGGATACCCATTACACGCGGTAAGGACCGTGAAAAGATCGAAGGCACCGTGCAGGTATATGATAAAGGAATGCAGGAAATCTGGAGCGGTGATTTTTCATTACCGTATGAAGAAAAATTATATGATATCAAGGGAGCAAAGCTGGATGATGCAGGTAATTTTTATATCCTGGGCCGCGTATTCAAGGAAACGGCGAAAACAAAAAAGCGCGGCTTACCGAATTATGAATATGTGGTATCCATTATGACTGATAATGGTAAATCGATCAAAGATGTACCTATTTCCTTAGATGATAAATTTATTACGGATTGCAGTTTCACCATCTCACCACAGAATAAAATTATCTGTGCCGGATTTTATTCCGATAAGGGAACAGCGTCTATCAAGGGCACCTTTTATATGACCATCGATCCCGAAACAAAGCAGGTGAGTGCAAAAGGGATCAAGGAATTTGATGCCGAATACCTGAAATTATTCATGTCGGATAAAAAGGCAGAAAAGGGCGAAGAACTCAGCGATTACGACCTCGATCAGATCATTGTGCGCGAAGACGGTGGGGCGGTATTATTAGGTGAACAATTTTATATCACTACCTACCAGACGTATAACGCAACAACAAAATCGTATGAAACACATACAGTATATCATTACAACGATATCATTGTGATCAATATAAATCCGGATAATTCAATCGAATGGGCAGCCAAGGTGCCGAAAAAGCAGGCAAGCAGTTCCGGATTTTATCTTTCGTATGCCACACATGTGAAAGACAATATGCTGTATCTTATTTTCAACGATAATGATAAAAATCTCGATGAAAAAAATCCCGACAAGATCTATCCGTATGATGGCAAAAATTCGATCGCCACTTTAGTGACCGTGCAGCCCGATGGCGACTGGAACAAAAGTGCATTGTTCAGCAATAAGGAAGAAGGTGTGATCATGCGTCCTTCGGTGAGCGAACAGATAAATGACGATGAGCTGATCATTTATTGTGAAAAAGGAAGAAAATATGAGATCGGGAAAATTTCTTTCGAATAATGCGTTTAATAATCCATAAGAAGAGATATCTTAAATAATAATTTGATCAGACAAAAAAACACGTAACTTTCACAACACTAAAAAATCAATTGAAATGACGAATCCACAAGAAATCCTGGATCATGTAAAACAATTTATCCAGTCCGTAGGTGTTGATCCTGCCACCTGCTGGAACGAACAGAACAAAGCATATTATGTATTTAAGGGTTCAGCTAAACTCGAAATTTTTGTTTCGAGCCACCCGCAAAACAACGGGACCACGAGACATTATCTGCGCATTTTCAGCGGGCTGATGAAAGTGCCGCCTGCCAACCGTGAACATTTTTATCGCCGTTGCATGGAGATCAGCGATCAGAGCCTTGGCGTAAAACTTACTGTTGTGCCGAATGCTGCACCCGACAACGACTGGGTATATGCTACCTATGAACGGGATATCGAAGGCATGGATTACAATGAGACCATAACCTGTGTAAATGATATGGGTTTATGGGCCGACTGGCTGGATGATACCCTGAAAACGGAATTTGGCAGCGGTCCCGGTCCCGCACAACCTTAACAGTTTAAAAGGTCCTTTCATCAGGGCCTTTTTTTATTTCTTTGAAAAAGAGAACCGGTCGATCCAGTTGCTGATTGCAAACGCATAAATATTATATAATCCTCCATTTTACGCTGACGATTTCATTTACCTGTTTCGGCCAGAAGGATTATTATCGTGAATTATTCGTATACACTGATTCTGTAACAGGCGGATTGTGTAATGAATCAATATTACTGGATTATAACGGCACTGCTTATTATGAAGCCGGGTGTGAAGGGAAATCTGTTATCGGTGTAGGGAAATGGAACAATAAAGAAGGCAGTATTACGCTGGACTGGATGCCACTCCCCTCTTTTCAGTTCATCAGATCTGTTCGATATAGTTATGACAGCAGCTACTCTGATCCGCATATTTTTCTGACTGATGTATTCGGCGATACTGTATCACCACATTTTTCATTCGGACATAAGAGATGGAAAAATTACAAGTCAAAACTGAACGATCAGACTTGCTTTTTAAATACAGTGGATTCTGGTATTGCCGCAAAAAATGAATATTTTGCACTCAGCAGTTTTTATTCCCTTTATGGAAATTATGTTGTTTTTAAATTACCTGCTGATTCGGTTAACACCATCAGCATTCAGGTGAATTTACCGGCGATGGATCTCGGGTATAGCAGCACCGGCTGGACAGGAGATTTCAGCATGACAGTGCAATATGCGTATGAAAAATTAACCGGAAAAAATAAGGAATGGCTGCGGGCTTCTTTCCAGCCGTATTAAATAATGAATCAGTCGGCACCATCCTCTGCCGCCGCTTCTGCAACGATTCCGCCTATCGTATTCCCAACGGATAATCCGGTGTCACAATCAAACCGGAAATGTATGCGGGCATAAATTCTTGATTCGGATGCATCGTGTGCATATGCATTATATTCTTCCAGATGTTCCGGGAAAAAATAACCCAATATAGTAGCAGCAGCTCCCGAAAAAGTTGAATGGCCTGAGGTGTAGGAAGGAAAATTCGGCAATCCGAATAATGTTTTAATTTCCGGATCTGCCTGCGGAGGTCGCGGATACATGTAATAATATTTTGTATCCCAGCAACTTATCCCGGCATCCATCATTGAAGTATTGAGATAAGCGAATATTCTTGCGGTGCGCACCGGACTCACACGATCCTGAATGATTGCATCCTGAGCAATTGCATTCCAGTGTCCGGTTGGTGTATAGGTGCTG
>CAYTFT010000168.1:0-1742 GCA_964437155.1 uncultured Chitinophagales bacterium
GGTGGCCGTAACAACAGGTATGAACCTGTTTTCGCATATCTGTTTCATGAACGGAGAACAGGAAGTTTCCACTGCTGTTATCGAATCGTGTTGTGCTCCGGTTCTTCCTGCAACAACACAACAACTTACCTCTAACTGTTGTAATGACCATTCGCAGTTTTTAAAATTTAATTTCACCGCTTCCGGTCACTCCAATAATGTTTCTTCCGCACTTAGCGAGCCGGTAATATATATTGAAACGGCGCTGGTGGCTTCAGTGCATGAAAATACCATTGCATGGTACCGGGATCTTCCTCCGCCAAAAACCGGAAAAGAAATCCTTATCGGAAAAAGCGTCTTTCGCATTTAATTTCATTTCATTTTTTTATTTCGCTTTCTGCAGGCAGGAGGTGGAATTTATTTATTTAATTGATTACATTAAATATTTCTGAAATGAAATTCTATATAACAATATTTTTATCGCTTATGTTATTACAGTCCTCCGCACAAAGTGTTGAGGGACATGTAATGATATTTAATGACAGCGGCGGAATGGATCCGCTGCCGGGCGCCAATATCGTGTGGGTAAATTCAATGGATGCCGTTTCCAGTGATGAGGACGGATATTTCAGGATCGAACGCACCGATAAGACGCAACATCTGCTGAAGATCAGCTATGTCGGATTTATAAATGATACGGTGGATGTTACAGAAAAAAAATCCGTTCATGTTATGCTGGAGCCTTTACGCGACCTCGAACAGGTTATTGTCAGCGGGGAGAATTCATCCACTGCTATCAATACAATGAATCCGGTGAACATGGAAACGCTCAATAAAAAAGAAATCTTAAAAGCAGCCTGCTGCAATCTGAGTGAAAGTTTTGAAACCAATAACACGGTGGATGCTGAATTTTCTGATGCAATTACGGGGGCGAAGACAATTAAAATGCTGGGACTGGATGGCGTGTATTCGCAGATCATGATGGAAAATATGCCGAATGTGCGCGGACTTGCTTCGTCATACGGACTTACGTTTATTCCCGGACCATGGATCGAATCTATACAGATCACAAAAGGTCCGGGCAGCGTTGTGAACGGGTATGAGAGCCTGACGGGATCCATTAATACGGAATTAAAAAAACCGTTTGATACGGATGAAGAAAAATTTCTTTTCAATTTGTTCGGATCAAATTCAGGGCGGATCGAAATGAATCTTGATTACAAACATTTATTCAACGAAAAGTGGAGCACCGGATTGTATACGCATACGAGCCAGCTCCATAATAAAATGGACGAGAACAACGACGGATTTCTGGATGTGCCGCTGAACAACACTTTTATTCTGATGAATAAGTGGAATTATTTTTCGCATAAAGTGCACGAAGCGCAATTCGGGGTTAAATATATTAATACACAACTCACGGGCGGACAGGTTGCATTTGATGAAAATCTCCCACATACAGCAGATAATGGTTATGGCGTTGGTGTAGATATTCAGCGATGGGAAGCGTTCATGAAAAACGGATTTGTATTTAAGCGGCCTTCTACTTCCATCGGGACAATTGTAAGCTATGCACATCATGAACAAAATGCATTTTACGGATTGAACGATTATTCCGGAATTGAAAATTATCTGAAGGCTGATTTTATTTTTGTCTCGTATCTTTTTAATACGAATCATACCATTAAGGCCGGAGGCACTTATATGTATGATGATTTTAATGAAACCTTTGACTCGGTTCCTTATCTTCGGACAGAAAAGGT
>CAYTFT010000168.1:1842-6224 GCA_964437155.1 uncultured Chitinophagales bacterium
ATGATGATTTTAATGAAACCTTTGACTCGGTTCCTTATCTTCGGACAGAAAAGGTACCGGGTGTTTTTGCCGAATATTATTTCAAGCAGGATAAATGGAGTGTACTCGCAGGTGCGAGAGCCGATTTCCATAATATATATGGAACATTTTACACGCCTCGGATGCATCTGAAATATTCTCCAACGGATAAAACTACATTGCGCGCTTCTGCCGGAAAGGGATATCGCGTTGCTGATGTATTTGTCGAAAATACTTCTCTTCTCACAAGTTCCAGGGAGCTGGTCATCAGTAATGTTTTAAAACCGGAGAAAGGATGGAACTACGGCGCAACTGTAATTCAGGATTTTTCAATAGGCAAACGTGATGGTGTTATTACGTTGGATGCCTACAGAACTGACTTTATTAATCAGGTGGTGGTGGATATTGATTCCGATCCTTCGAAGATCTACATCGGTAACCTGAAAGGCACATCTTATTCCAGTGTGCTGCAGGCAGAGATCAATTATGAGGTGATTAAAAATCTGGATGCGCGGCTGGCCGCGAAATATATTGATGCAAAAGAATCGTATAATGGTGAGCTGAAGGAGGTTCCGCTCACCAGTAAATACCGCGGGTTGTTCAATGTTGGATATACCATTGAAAAATGGGGGTTAACGATGGATTTTACAACACAATACGTTGGTAAATCGAGGCTTCCGGATCTGTCAGGAAACCCGGAAGCAACCGAATTGGGAACTTATTCACCCGATTATTTTTTACTTTTAGGGCAGGTTACGAAGAAATTCAAGTGGCTCGAAGTGTATGCGGGATCGGAGAATCTGACAAATTACACGCAGTCTGATCCGATAATTGATCCCGCCCATCCTTTTGGCAGTAATTTTGATGCCTCCGTGATCTATGCTCCGCTCATGCAGCGTAAGTTTTATGGCGGATTAAGAATGACCTTTTAATTACAATAATTTTAATCAAACAAAAAAATTCAAAAAATGAGATCTATAATTAAATCAGCATTGAGTGTAATTATGCTTACACTTTTTATTTCGGCAGGCAGCCAGCTAAAGGCACAAACAGCCGCCGACGGAACAAAGCAATATGTGGAAATTAAAACTTCGGTACAGTGTGGAAGCTGTAAAAAAACAGTGGAGTCGGCGCTGAAAAATGTGGAAGGTATCGAATCTGCAAAAGTGGATGTTGCCACTAAAACCGTAGCCGTTAAATATGACAGCGCGGTTACCAGTCCGGATGCCATTAAAAAAGCCATCAACATGGCCGGTTACGATGCAGATGATATGCCGGCAGATAAAGCAGCTTACGATAACCTGGATGCATGCTGTAAAAAAGAATAATTTATTTTTCTTATAAAGGAAAGCCGCCTCATAGCGGCTTTTTTTATTGGATAAAATGGAAGGGATGCTGCCGGATTTGTTTCCGTCGTTTAGATTCATAAATTTTAAAACAGTGATGCATCCGGTTCAACAATTCTTTAAGGTTTGTGCATAGATAAACAGAAAATTGTTATTGTTATAATCGCTATATTTTCAACTGTTCATTTCCAAATTTTTTAATACAGTATCTTTAAGCATGCGTCCATTCATTTCTGCCGCAGTGGTTTGCATGCTTTTCTCTGCAAGGTTGCAGGCACAGCAAATGCCATCGTTTCCTTCTGTGAAAGAAGTGGTGACAGAATTTCTCGACACCTATGATGCAACCCAAATAAGCTGGTCCGATGACCTCGGGCTGGAAAAGAGAAGAGGAGGTTGGTTTTTGATCAAACCGGTTGTTAACGACAGCGCAGCAAAATCTTTTTTATTCTGGGATGCAGAAAAAAATATCTATAATAAATTGCCCCTCCCGGAAAATCCATTATTGATGGCCGATCAGGATAAACTCGGCGCAATTTTATCTCAATTCAGTGAGCATAGTTATAACGCAAGTCCCTATTTTGGATATCCCGGCTGGGCGCTGGAGGTGATACGTGATTTTCCTGTTACAGATATTACATCCGATTCACTCTTGTATGGAATAGCGCGTGCATATTCTGCTGCTGGAACAGAATGCATCAATCCTTTTACGGAAACTGCTGATCCGGCAAGATTGTGGAACCTGCCTCCGGGCAGGAACTGTCTGCGTAAAGCACAGTTGGATTCTCTTTTATTCTTCAGGCATACGGCAATTAAATATTTGCAGATCATTCAAAAAAGAAATCCGGGATTTATAACGCTCGTTGGCAACATCAATGATAAGATCGCCGGAGAACGAATGGCCCTTTTTCTGGATTTACTCATGTATCAGAATGCCGAAACAGCATTACAGGAAATACAACCGGATCTGTTTTCTGAGACATTGATAACCTTCGCAAAAAACATTTTAAATTCCGCTCCGCAAAATGCAATAATTATTTCACAGGGTGATATGGCAACATTTCCGCTTTTATATGTGCAGGTCACCGAAAAAGTAAGGCGCGACGTAATTGTTGCTGATTTAAGTATGTTGCCGCTGAAAAGATATTCCGGTCTTTTATATGCAAGGACCCCGATGAGTGATCCGCTGCAATTCCCCGATGTCAATTTTCCGGCAGACGGTATCTGGCCCTACCAGATTTTATTAACAGAGGATTCTGTAATACCTGTTGAAACTGTATATAAGGTTTTAGCAGATAGTTCGGCGTACCGTGTTTATGATACCTTAAAAATCAAAGCATTGCCTGGCGACAGATTTGAATTCGGATCCGGAAATAAACATTTATTTATGCGGCCCAGAGGTAATTCTTTGTTTGTAAACGAATTGCAAATCCTGAATTTTATAAATAACGGACTGAACCGATATACGGTTTGCTTTCCGATCACAACTTCAACACATTCTTATCCGGATTTTGGCGGCGGTCTTGAAACGCAGGGATACCTGCATTGCCTTGTTCCTCTGGATACAACAATTGCATATGCGGATAAATCAAAGGAAAATATTGATATCTGGTACGATAACTACCTGCAGTTCTACACCATACATTGGAACCCCCGAAAAAGATACAGCCCGGCTGATTCAGGTGTATTTCTTACATTCAAATATATCATTACGCTCGATCTGTGTAAAAAATTGCAGGCCTCCGGTAAAACAGATTCCGTATACCGGGTATTACAAAAATGGGAGTTGATGGTGCCCTGGGAAACGGCCGTCGCCGACCGTAATGATGTGAGTTTTGTGCAGTTATATTGTTCAATAAATCAATTTGACCGGGCGCAGATGATCACCGGAAATATTTTTCGACGAATGGAACAGGAGCCGGATGCATTTAATACGGATGAACAAAGAAAGATAATTATGCTATTGCAATATCAGGGGAAATTATATCCGGATTCGGGCATCACCGGTCAGGTTGAAAAGTGGAAGGAAACCCACGGTGAGTGAAGCACATTCACTAACAGCTAAAAAAAGCTGAAATTAATCATGCGTTTTTATCTGCTCACGACAAAAGATATAACGCCCGAAACAGAATTGTTTCTGACAGAAATAAAATAAATTCCATCCGGAAGATCTTTCAGGTTTAATCGGACAGCGTTTGTATTCAACAATTGAAAATCGTATCGCAGGTTTCGGCCATCGCTGCTGTATAATTGGATGGTGGTTCCGTTAAACGGAAATGATCCTGTAAGCATTATTACATCCTTTGCCGGATTCGGATAAAGGATTAAGGATAGCATTTTTTCCGGATCGGTGATCGCCGTCAATGTATTAAAATCGACTACATGTCCTCCACCCGAAACGCCAATCCCACAATCCGTCACAACAATAATTGAATAATTTGTTCCCGGCTCGAGTCCGGTAATTACCACAGATGTATCTCCGGCAACCGGAATTATTTGAATGGTATCTGTCGCGGTTATCACATAAACGATATAGTCGGTATAATCCGGATTTGCATTCCAGGAAATTGTTGCACCTGTTTCTGTGATCTCTGAAACTTCTGCATTCTCGGGATCAGAGCAAGGCGGAAAAATATCTACCGTAACTTCAAATGCAGCGGAACAAATACCATCATCAACCTGGTTGGTAATAAAATAGGTTCCGGGAGCAGAATTAATGAGATCGATCGTGCCGGCAGCATCTGTAAAAATTAATCCTGACGGCGTTGCAGAAATAATTCCCGGTGATTCTGTAAATACCGGTGACGGATCTGCATCACCGATAAAATAACCGGAAGCATCGTATGCAAAGGAGGCGTCGGGGGATGTAAATATTTCGACAGTATCAGCATAGAGCACGGCACATTCAAGATAATCATGCACTTCGCGTATTATGATATGTGTACCTTCTCCTGATGCAATAAGATCGATAGCGCCGGTAAGCGGATTTACGTCTGCATCGGCAGAATAATAAATACCTCC
>CAYTFT010000169.1:0-6213 GCA_964437155.1 uncultured Chitinophagales bacterium
ATTATACGCCTGGTGTTTATTCGATTGCATTGGACATCCGCGACTTTTTACCGGGCAACTATCTCGTAGTATTTGACTGCAATGGTATTTTAACTACAAAACGACTCGTGGTTTTATAATCCTAAAATAAATTATTGAAACCCTCTCCGTCAGGAGGGGGTTTTTTTTGCCCTTCATCGTGAACTTATAGCTTGTTTCACCCGATACCGGCGCTGGCGCGGGTGTCCACCCGTGCTTTTTCCTCCCAAAATAAATCCCCTGACAACAATCCATCTTCAACCAAAATTGTTCTGCATTTGAACCTAGCGCGGGTGTCCACCCTTGCCCATCCCTCCCAAATTAATTCCTCTAACAACAATCCATCTCCTACCAAAATTTTTCTGCCTCCGACACTGGCGCGGGTGTCCACCCGTGCCCATCCCTCCCCAAACAATTCCCCTAACAACATTCCATCCCCAACCAAAATTTTTCTGTATCCGAACCGGCATGGGAGTCCGCCCGTGCCCATCCCAAATGCAAAAAGGCCGCCCTGCAAGGCGGCCTTTTTGGTAAATCAATACGCTATTATTCTTTTACAAAATTCTTGACATTTGCCTGATTTCCACTTGAAATTCTTGTCAGGTAAATACCTGAAGGCAATTTGCTGATGTCAATCGCTTTATTATAAGAAGAGCTGATTCCGGTATGTTCAGTATATACCGTTTGACCAGCAACATTTACGATTTCAATTCTAGCATCAGTAGCATCTGAAAAATTCAGACTCAGGTTCAGCACATTATCTGCCGGGTTAGGGAAGATGCTGAAATCTGTAAGGCCGGTAATCTCTTCAATTCCGGTGCAATAGCTTACAGATACATTTTTACAATAATCGAAAGCTTCTCCGCCATAATCTACAGCAAGACAAACCTCATAAGTTCCAGGCATCGGGTAGATATGCGATGGGTTGCGTTCTGTGCTCACAGCGCCATCACCAAATTCCCAATAATAGGTTGCATCATCAGGAACAGCTGCAAAATTTGATAGATCAGTAAAATCTTTCTGCAGGCTTACGCATGGTGAAGGTGTGGTTGCAAGGAAGTTAGCTCCCTTCGGCGCAACATACCAATCCACGTAAGCATGTTCGAAAACGAATTCATCAACATACGCTAAAGTGCTGATATAGAATCCGTTCCATCCGCCATCTGATATATTATATCTTACTTCGGTGGTAGCAAAACCATCCTGATTGTCAGAATATTCAGCCCATGAAACCGGAGCGGCAGAAAGCAATTCTTCGTTAGTCAATAACCAGAAACGGTTCAGCGGATTATAGACCGGCAGCGGCGGATCAGATACATCTAAAAGTGTATCTCCCATACCGTAAGGCTGACCCGGTTTGAATTGCCATGCCATGCCCACAAAATGGTCCGGTGAGTTTTTATTGATAACGTAAGTAAGCGGAATTGTAATGGAAGCTACATTGTAGCTGGCAGTGTCCTCGTTGTCGAGTAAGAAAGTATATTCGGTATACGTTCCGTTAGGTCTGTTATTCTGATATTGATATTTTGCAAGGAACAGAGAAATGTCGATACCTTCATCATAGTCGCCATTCGCATCGTTGTCTATATAATAACCCTCCTGGTAAACTGAAGAGTTCGGAGCGAGCATATAGACTTTCAGCGTATCGGTATATCCATCATTGAAACGGTCGTAGTAGTAATAGAAGCGAACGGAATCCACTTCATAGGAATGGTCCTCATTGAACCAGTCAGCGGCATCACCGATCACGGTAAAGTTATCATCCACAAAATCGGAGATATAGTCAGAGATCGGGTCAAACATATGCGCATATGCATGTCCGTACCAGGAAAAAGTGCCATCGGCACCGCCTGTAACTACTGCGTTTGAATCCGGCCAAAGTGGCACTGCAGAGAGGTTTTCAAGTGTCCAGCCGTTGAGTGCATAATCCACGGCATCAGAAAAGTTCAGCCAATAGTAGTTCATTGAACGGCTTCCTTCTTCTGCTGTCTTAGGCTTGAAAAGGCTTGCATTATTTACTGGTTTGGCGGCTTTGATCAGACTGCTGTTGTATTTCTGATCGGTTTGATAATTAAGAGGAGCCTGTGCGAATAGGGAGGCTGTAATTATCAGGAATTTAAAGAGTAAAAGATTTTTTTTCATAGCTGTATCTTTTCGGTTTTTGATTACCATACAAATATACACAATTCAACTTCAGCGGGGTCATTAATCTGTCACTTAACAATAATTACAGGACAGTTAACTGTCTTTAAGGAAACAGGTCCTGCAGCGAGGTTCGTATTCATCTTTTTCACCCAGCAATACCTGAGAGGTATTCGCCACTTTGCGATAGGAGAAGGAAGCGATATTGCCGCATTGCACGCAGATCGCATGCACTTTGGTAATGTAATCGGCAATAGCCAGGAGCTGCGGCATGGGGCCGAAAGGTTTGCCTTTATAATCCATATCCAGACCGGCGATGATCACGCGTGTTCCTTTTTGGGCGATCTTCTCACAAACCTCCACCAGATCGGCATCGAAAAACTGTGCTTCATCAATTCCAACCACATCCACATCCTCGCATAACAGCAGAATATTGAGTGAATTGGCTACCGGGGTGGACTGAATAAAAGTTTCATCGTGCGAAACGATGTTTTGTTCATCATAGCGGGTGTCAATCGCCGGTTTAAAAATTTCCACCTTTAAATGCGCGATGCGTGCACGCTTGAGCCGGCGGATGAGTTCCTCTGTCTTCCCGGAAAACATAGAGCCGCAAATTACTTCTATCCAGCCACGGCGTTCCCCTTTCAGATGCGGTTCAATAAACATAATTTTGCAGGTGCGATTTTGGTACGAAAATACGTTATTACCAGTCAATTAAACTATCAAAATATAATGGATACGAATATAAATGAAATAGAGATCCTTCTCGATAAACTGAATTTATTGTTTGAATCAATGAAAAGAGACGGCAGGATCGAAAAAGTAGAAGTGGAACTGCTGAAAAAGTATACACGCCAGCTGGGTTCAAAACTCGACGCGATACATCCGGAAGAATTTTTTTCTCCCACGTATCGCGAACAACCGCATGCAGAAATAAAGAAGCCTGAAATACAAAAGGAATCCCCAGAAGAAGAACCGGTATTGAAACCGGAAATGGAAATTGCCGATACCGGTATTTTAGATGAAGCAATTATTTCAGTTGAAACGGCTGCATCAGAGATTATTGAAAATCCAGTTGTGGATGAAAAACCGGTACCCGAACCGCCGGTTTTTAAACAACCTGAAGCGGAAAAGAAAACAATAAAAAAGCCATTGGTAGGCGGCCATGAAGATGAAGAATCGGAAGAAAATTATAATTCCGGTTTACACAAAAAGATCAATGCGGATAAAAAAACACTCGCAGAAAAAATCCTGACACATAAAGCAAAGGATCTGAAAAGCGTGATCCATTTAAATGATAAATTATTTTTCGTAAAGGAATTGTTTAAAGGGAATTCCAAAGAATACGATCATGTAATTAATACGCTTAACGGCATGCAGAATTTTGGCGATTGTAAAAAATTCATCCGCACTGATCTTACTGCACAATATCAATGGGAGGATGACGATGCCGTAGAAAGATTGCTGGAAGTGGTGCAGCTGAAATTCGAGAAATAATCGCGTGCCGGTTATCAACCCGGATGTGAATTATCGTGCAGGTAGTTCTCACATGTTCTCCAAAAAAAATATTGATCTGTTTACGCCAACAGAGGTTTGAGCTCGCAAATGATCTTATTGGTGCCGCCGAGATGTGTTGAAACATATGCTGATGCGTCTTTTCCTGCTCCTGTAAAAATGAACTGAAACTGATTCATCAGATTGATCCTGTTGAGCATTTCATCGCGGTCGGTTATTGCAAATGCAGCGTTCGCTTTCACCAGTTCGACAGCTTCATTGAATTTTTGATAATTCGGCCCGAACATTACAGGTTTTCCATACACCGCTGCCTCAAGTATATTATGCACGCCTTTCCCGAATCCACCGCCTACATAACATATATCGGCAAATTTATATAGGGAGGCCAGCATTCCGATATTATCCATGATCAGCACGCGCTTGATTTTGATCTCCTCAGGGGATGCGGAGGACAATGCGGAATAACGGATGGAATATTTTTGAAATATTTTACCGGTTTTTTTAAGCGATCGTTCGTTTATATTATGCGGCGCAACTATGATCTTGAAATCAAGATATACCAGTGAATGATAAAATGCTCCCGCCAGCATGCGTTCATCTTTCGGCCAGGTGCTGCCCGCCACAATAACATTGTATCCCTCCACAAATTCTTCAATAAAAGCAGGAGGTACGCAGGCATCTGCAATCGCCTTCACCCTGTCGAAACGAGTATCATATGCGATCTCTGTACGTGTAATGCCGATTTTATGCAGGAGGGTAAGCGACTCTTCATTTTGCACAAATATTTTGGTGTATTTACGCAATATAGCTCTGAATATCCGTCCGTACCACCGGAAGAATAATTGCTTCTTTCTGAATATACCCGAAATCAGAAATAAAGGTGTACTATTTTTATTCAGTGCATCAATATGGTGATACCAGAATTCATATTTTACAAATACGGCGATATCCGGTTGTACGATGGAAAGAAACCTTTTTGCATTTGCCGCAGTATCTTCCGGAATATAGGTGACATAATCTGCGGCAGCAAAGTCCTTTCGAACGGAATATCCTGAAGGAGAATAAAATGTCAGTAAAATTTTTATTTCAGGATAGTCGTTTCGCAATTGTTCAATAAGCGGCCGGCCCTGCTCAAATTCACCCAGGGATGCACAATGTATCCAGACCTTTTTATGGGAGGGATAATTAAATTTTTTTTCGAGGTTGATGAACAGATCTTTTTTTCCGTCGGCCCATGCTTTTGCTTTTTTATTAAATACCGATGCCAAACGGATGCCTGTATAATAGATCCGTAAAACGATATTATAATAAAATAACTGAAAGAATAGTAAAGTGGCGCCAAACGCCAGCATTACTAAAAGAAATAATCCAACCGTTTTCATGATCAGTGTGTATAATATTTTCGTTTCGGTTCCTCAAATACCGGCAGGTTCCAGCTTAGTTTCAGGTTGATCAGCAAATCCAGTCTTTTGGTATCATCATGCAGGCCTGTATCAAAATCAACGGTCCGGCGATTTTCCGTGAACGCTTCCTGAAATTCAATGCCGCCGCGGAAATTGACAAAATATTTATTGCTGAAAACATAATATCCGATATACTGATTCAGCATAAGACCGTTGGATAAACGGTCATATCCCTTCCGGTAATCATTCGCGAGTTGCGGAACGGCAGTTTCATCAATATAAATCCATATTTTATGCTGGAGAAATCCGACCCCGCCGAGAAACGTGATCCCTGAATTTGGATTTACCGCAAACAAACGGGTGATCTTTCCGATCTGCAGCGACGCATCAATTCCACTCTCCCACAAAATCGGCGTATACTGAAGTCCGTCTGTTCCGATGATGTAGCCGTCCTCGTTAAAGAGATTATACATGAGCGAATCCTCCCGCACATTGCTCCCGTAAATAAAGGAACCATTAAAACCGAACAGCATATTATTATTCCATTTATACTGGTATCCGCCGCCCACGGTCGCATGCGGGCCAAAGCGGTCTGCAAGATCACCTGCGGGCAACCCGATCCCCAGGTCGACCGAAATAATATGTGCAGCCACACAACTATCCTTCAGATTCACCTGCGTCCGGCCCATACCGGCAACACCCAGCAACAATAAAATGAAAACGGAGCACCTCATGTGTAAAGCGCCAAAATTACAAAGATTAGAGGGGATGTGGTGAGGCGGGATTTCGCGAAACCGGGAATTTTACAGCTTCCTTACAAGCAGAGGGTCCTAGGTTCGAATCCTAGTGCTCCTACTTAGAAAGACAAGGGTTTTGAGGTGTTGAAGTCTCGGAATCATTTTATATTTGCAAATAATTTGCAAACAAAATGACTTTTATTAATCCATGTTTAAAGATATTTTTTACTTTTTAAACTGAATTCTCTCTAACGTGTAAAAATCGGTCAAATTGACAACCATGCAATACAACTTTATTATTTATAAAGATTTTGCTAGGTGTATATGTAAGTACCCCAAAAAATGTAAGTACCCCAAAAAATCAGACGGTTTAAAAGTAGAGATTTTTTCTAACTTTA
>CAYTFT010000170.1:0-6177 GCA_964437155.1 uncultured Chitinophagales bacterium
CGGAGGAGTATACGTAAGCGGTGTATTGGTTTCACCTGCAGCGCCACCGGCCCACATATTACATTCGTCGTCATAGGTATCATTTCTGAAATGTCCGCTCATATCGCGGATCTGTATCTTATTACCGGCTGCATCCTGTAAATACCAGAACCAGCGCAGGCCCGAAGGTGTAACATCCGTTACATACACATTATCCAGCTCAACATACATACCTTCCATTTTTTCTCCGTCGAGTGTATTCATCACCTGCCCGCCTGCACCATCGCTTACCATAAAGTCGCCAACAGCAGAAAGTTCGGCCACCGGCATTGTGCTGAATCCAACGATGCTGGTCTCAACAGGCAATAAAAGAAACTGTGTATTACCCTCAAAAGTGGAAACGATACCGGTGCATTCGACAATATTGCCGACCTGAAAATTATCTACAAACAAAGTAGCTGCATTCAGGCTTTCGAGATCAGTATAGCCGATTGCGGGAAAGTCGATCAGGACATGCACGCCGTTAAAAGCACCTCCGGCAGGGTCCTGCAGGAAGGTTCCCATGCGGCTCCCGGTGCTGGAAAGGCCGTAATCACATGGGTTAAAGGTCACAATACCCTGGATCCTGACGGTATCGCCATTATAATTTGATAGGTCATCTTCAGCAAGCAGAGATGCGTCATCCTTATATTGAAGGTCGTAAATATCAATCAGCGGATATTGAGCAGAAGCTGCATAAAATGATAGCAGAGCTGCAAATAAAAACGTACATTTTTTCATTAAAAATAAATTTGGAGGCAAAGGTAAATAATCCCCTGCCCCCAAATCAAAAAATACGTTTAATTAACGATTAAAAATTGTAGATGATACCTGCCTGAAAAGCCGGCAGAATATCCATATTCGCGAAGTCGGTTGTTGTTGCTAATCCGCGGAAGTCAAGTTCCAGCGGGCAATCCTTTCCGTTCAGTTTTTGAAAATCGTATCCCATTCCGATACCGGCCCAGGGCATAAAACCGCTGTGGGCTTCGTTGGTGATGATCGCTCCGGTATTGTCAATTTTATTTACATTTTCTGCACCACTCAGCATCTGCGCGTATCCCGGCGCCCCGAATACTTCGAAAGTAAATCCATGTCTGTAGGTTACCTGAAAATTGAGTTCGACATTCCCGAAAACGCTCACGGTATTTTCCTCATTCTGGAATGCTCCAATGGTTGGTATAAATGTAATATGGCGGTCACTCACCTTCGCACCGCGGCATCCGCCTTTTTCCACCTTGGTCCACAGCAATCCGATCTCACTGCCAACAGCAAATCCCGGTTTTACAAGTCCGTAACCAAAGTAACCTGCGTGAATAGGATTATGCTCTTTATGATAAGGTGATCCGCTGTTTCCGCTTCCGGCAAAAACAGGAATTGAGAAAATGGTCAGGAATAAAAAAGCAGATACGAATTTGAAGGAATTGATTCTTGGGCTGAAATGCATTTGGTCTGGTTTGTCCTTTGTTATCAAATTTTATGCAATCATCGGGAATGCACTGATTATGGTATCATAACCCGTGCAATATGCTTAACGTTCAAATATTGTTGGTATTATTTGAACAAAACTGGTTACACTTTGGGGAATAATTCCACAGTGGTATCAACAGATTTTGTACATTGCATAAATACTGTACACAAAGCAGCCCGGAAGTTCCGGGCCACTTTCAGAAGACCGATCATACGGTCAGTATAAGCTCAAAGTTTGATTTTTAGGATAAGTGATATCGAATTCCAGACTATAAGATGCAGTTCCCTTTGACTTCAGTTTATCCCGCCAGGTTATGAAACCGGTAAGTTCATCCAGGGTTCCGTTATCCTTGTTGATCAGTTCCACTTCGATGTCGTCATCCTGAGAGATCGGAATCTGATCCATCACAATCATTTCAACCGGGATTGCCTTGCCGTTCCGGACAGTTATTTCATAAGCGATCGATTTTTTGTTATTGGTTCCGATGATCCTGTCCGTCGATTTATCGGCGAGTTGTTCACGCTTCACGTCGATGGATTTATCACGGCCGAGAGAAAGTGAAAGTGTATCACTGAGGGTAAGCGGATCAAGATATGTTTTGCCGACATATGTATTATTGAAATAAATATTTGCATTTCCTGGCAACAGGTTAGCAGATTCCCATTCAGTGATCCGGGCGATAAGAAATGCCGATTGCTCGATCTTCGGTACTATGAGATAATTATAGGCGGAAGGCAGAGTTTTATTCTGAAGAGAAACCAGATGCCCCTTCCCGTCGCTGGGAATATTATATTTCAGATCAATTTCGAATTCAACGTTTGCAATGGTCTGTGTCTGCGTTGTATAATTACTGCTGAGTTTTGCCTGTGTTTGTTTATCGAGTTCTGACGCGATTCCGGAAATCTCATTATATGCATCATCTTTTGCTGCTGCCGGTGCTACCTGGCCTGCCGCCTTCTCCTCATAATCACGTTGATAATAATACTGATAATAACCGATGTACCACGTTGTCAGCTGCGGTAATGTATTTCCCAATGTAGGATTTCCTGTTGAGCAGGTCAGCTGAATATCCTTCCAGTCGATACCTGTATTCTGCCAGATGTTGGCTTTATAATTCAATTGTACAGGTTGTCCGATATCCGAAGCGCGGATATCATACGTCGCATACCATCCGGCATTGTAGGTAAGGTAATTCACTTCAACCTTCACACTTGTAGCGAATTCGGTTACAACCGAAACGATAATCTGCGGAACAGGTCCGTTTCCTGCCCGCTTTGCATTTTCCTGATTCCAGTAATTCTGTAATTCGTATAAACGCGACTGCTTATTCCCCTTTTGTATATTCAGGGTATACTCTGATTTTTCCAGTTTTAATAATGCCGCAAATATTTCATTTAATTTTTTATCATAATATTCGACACTGGACTGAAGAAGCTGGAGAGAGTCTGTGCCCGCATTTGTGATAAGAATTTTATTGTTGAGCAGCATTTGTTGTTGTACTTCAAGCACGGAGCGGCGGTTTGCAATATCCTTGAGATCAAAATCAATTTCTAAAATGGAATCATTCACCATTTTGATCTTCTTTTGAATTTCATTTGGTAATTCCTGATCGTATACAGGTTCAGGATAATACAATCTGTATTGCACATCAAGAATAGTGAATTCCCCGGTCCCGCCCGCCTGCAGGCTATTTGCATCGATGGATTGAGGAATTCCCTCAAAGATCACTTCAGATGTTCCTGCAGGAAGAGAAATTGATTTTGAATGGAATAGCTGTGCTCCGTTGAGGAATACGATTCCTTTATCCGGTTTTGTATTGATGGTGATGGGGCCCTCGGCGAAAAGGTTAATTGCGCAAACGAGGAATGTGATGGTAAGTATGTATCTCATCTTCTGATTTTTGAAAAGGAGATGCGGGAGTATTTAGAATTCCATAACCGGAAAAAATATGCATGCAAAAAAATGCACGGTTACCGGCAGATATTACCAGGACGACCGCAATGCAGATTTGTAGGTATCAAGGCATCGTTGCCTGGCGAAAGCATGTTCAACAATAGGCTGCGGATACTGGAGCGAATCAATTTCAGGCACCCATTTCCGGATATATTTTAATTCCGGATCAAATTTTTTCGTTTGTGCATGCGGATTAAATATGCGGAAATAAGGGGCAGCATCCACACCTGATCCTGCCGCCCATTGCCATCCCCCGTTGTTGCTTGCGAGTTCAAAGTCAAGTAATTTTTCCGCGAAATACGCTTCTCCTCTCCGCCAGTCTGTGAGCAGATGCTTTGTGAGAAAACTTGCAACGATCATACGCACTCGATTATGCATGTAGCCGGTCGTATTGAGTTCACGCATGCCCGCATCCACGATCGAATAACCGGTATTTCCTGCACACCAGGCCATAAATTCCTTTTCGTTATTGCGCCATGGTATGCGGTCATAATCTTTTTTGAATGCGTGATGTATTACTTCCGGAAAATGCCATAGGATCATCTGATAAAATTCTCTCCATATTAATTCATTCAAAAACTTTTCATTGAGATGCGTTGCCGCAGCAACTACATCCCGAATACTGATGGTGCCAAACCGCAGATGCACGCTTAAGCGGGAGGTTCCTTCCAGCGACGGGAAATCGCGGGTATGATGATATGTTTTAATGATTTCCTCCTTTACTACCGGTGATGGAAACGGCAGGGATGATCTTTTGAAACCGATTTCTTCAATTTCCGGGAACCGAAGTCCGGATACCTGATGATAGTTATTTTTATTTTTTCCGGCGTGCGGAGATTGCAATCGTATATCTGAAAATTTCAGTTTCCATTTTTTTGAATAGGGCGTAAATACGGTATACGGTTTACCGTCATCCTTCACCACTTCATTTTTTTCGAAGATGACATGGTCTTTATAACTATGTAACGGAATATTATTTTCCTTCAGTAATGCTCCGATTCCTGCATCGCGATCACGCGCATACGGCTCATAATCACTGTTGGTATACACTGCATCGATCTGATATGCACTTAAAAGTTCGCGCCATACATCGCCGGGTTTACCAATACGGATTAATATTCCGGAACCCTGTTGCTGTAATCTCCGGTGCAAATTCGCGAGGGCATCGTAAATAAATGTTACACGCGCATCGGTTTTATCGCGCAGATCATGCAGAATTTGTGTGTCGAAAATAAAAAGCGGAAGAACATTTGTATGACGGCTGAGCGCCTGATCCAAAGCGGTATTGTCGTGGATACGCAGGTCACGGCGAAACCAGTGCATGGTTATTTTTTGCTTCATTGATACTATAGATCAGATCGGTAGCAAAACTGTTTTGGTAGCGCGCATTTCTGAAGGTTTGCACCCATCTTATTCCGGTGATTGCATTTGTAAGAAACACCTCCTCTGCCTCCGCCAATTCTTTTACAGAAATTGCACCTTCCACTACTTCAATGCCTTCTTTCCGGCAGAGAGCGATCACTACCTTCCGCATAACACCGGATATACATCCTTCGGTGAGGGATGGTGTAAATAATTTTTTATCCTTGTATAAAAAAATATTGGATCCTGTGGCTTCCGCAATTCTCCCGTCTGTATTCAGCACAACAACATCATCATATTTTTGTTCACGCGCATATTTCGCGGCAAGAACAGAAATAAGAGCATTCGCACTTTTTATTTCTGCGATCCGGTCCATGGATTTTAATGCATCTTCATACACACCGATCGTAATACCTTTTGTATTGAGCGTATAATCACCGTATTCCGATGGGAATAGTTCCATCACCATTTCTGCTGCATTCGTTTCCGGTGCATATAATCCGGCCCCGCCGCGCCAGACAAAAAACCTGCACCGGGCATTGTGTAATTGGTTTCTCGCAGCGAGTTCTTCAATACAGGCAAACAGGAATGCTTCCGTCCATGCAGGCTGCATTTCAATCCCCAGAAAATCAGTCCCGGTGCTTAACCGGTGATAATGTAAATTAAAAAAGGCAGGCTTCCCGTCTGCAATAAAGATCGTTTCAAAAAGACCGTCACCAAAGCGAAGAGACCGGTTGGAAAGCGGTATATGCAAGGTACCCGCAGAGATAAAATCACCGTTATAACAGATCGTATTATGCATAGCGGATAAATTAATTGACCGGATAGATTTCTTCAGTTGCCGGACATCATTGTATATCCATTTCAGGTATCTCACCATTCACTACCAGCCTTCCTTCAGTTTTTGATCTGATCTCTTCAACGGATACACCCGGAGCGCGCTCAATCAATTTAAATCCATCGGGCGTAATATCGAATACACCTAATTCAGTAACTACTTTTTTCACCACACCCAATCCGGTTATAGGCAAACTACATTTCTTCAACAATTTACTTTCGCCAGCTTTATTTACGTGCTGCATGGCGACGATGATATTTTTTGCACTTGCCACAAGATCCATGGCACCTCCCATTCCTTTCACCATTTTTCCCGGGATTTTCCAGTTTGCAATATCTCCGTTATCAGCAACCTCCATTGCGCCTAAAACCGTAAGGTCCACCTTTCCTGCGCGAATCATTCCGAAACTGAGTGCACTGTCGAAGAAAGCCGAGCCGGGCAAGGTAGTTATTGTTTGTTTTCCGGCATTGATAAGATCCGGATCCACTTTATCCCGCGTGGGGAACGGACCCATTCCCAATAAGCCGTTTTCACTTTG
>CAYTFT010000171.1:0-6167 GCA_964437155.1 uncultured Chitinophagales bacterium
TCATTTCCTCTTTCAGTGTATCTGCGGCTGCCGCTGCAGTATTCAACTGATCGCCGGCATTTCCCTTTGTTGCATTACCGGAAAAAGCCGGCAGACAAAAAATAAGGGTTATAACGGTAATGACGGTTAGCGCTCCTGTAATTACGATTTTCTTCTGCATAGGTCTGTTTTACTTTGAACTTCCGGTAAACAAAAATAATTCCATTATGGTTAACTTGCAATCCATTTGATATTATTAACATGTTGAAGCGGAAGATTGTTGTGGCTATCACCGGCGCGAGCGGCGCAATTTATGCAAAGGTATTACTTGATCAGTTAGCCTTGCAGGCGGAAGGAACTGTAACGACAGGCGTTGTGATGAGCGACAACGCCAGGCAGGTGTGGGAATATGAATTAGGTAACAGGTCGTTCGAAAGTTATCCATTCACTTTTTACGGGAAATCTGATTTCAATGCTCCCTTCGCATCCGGTTCAGCGCAATATGATACCATGATCGTTTGTCCTTGTTCAATGGGAACCCTGGGACGCATTGCCGGAGGTATTTCCAATGATCTCATTACCCGCGCTGCCGATGTGATGCTCAAGGAGCGGCGAAAACTAATTTTGGTAGGCCGCGAAACACCATATAACCTGATCCATATCCGCAATATGGAAACAATTACCCTCGCCGGAGGCATCATCTGCCCTGCTACTCCTTCTTTTTACAGTCTGCCAAAAAATTTCGAAGAACTCGCCGCAACCGTGATCCATCGCGTAATGGATCTTGCAGGTTTTCCATCTGCAGGTTTCAGGTGGAACAGCTGACAAAATTGTTTTTGTTTATAAACTGCAAATCTGCCGGTAAGGCAATTTTTAATTTTACTTTTTTCAGGCAATGCGAACACTTCTCCGGTCTTATTTACGATCCTACGAAGGGATCTCCGGATCCGTCTGGATCCTGGCATCGGTGCAGCTCATCAACCGGAGCGGAAGCATGGTATTGCCATTTATGACCGTTTACCTGACTGCCTCTTTACACTATTCTTTATCACAGGCCGGTATCATCATGAGTATTTTCGGAGCAGGCAGTATGCTGGGATCATATCTCGGCGGAAGGTTCACCGACAAAGCAGGGCCGTTTCGTGTGATGCATTTCAGCCTGTTTGCCGGTGGTGCTTCTTATCTGGTTCTGCCGTTGCTGACAGACTTTTATTTTCTTGCAGCGGGAATTTTTATTTGTGCGGTCATTAATGAAAGTATGCGGCCCGCATCTTCCTCTATGGTAAGCCATTTTGCAACACCTGATACAACAACAAGATCTTTTTCGCTTATGCGGATGGCGATTAATCTCGGCGTGTCGATCGGGCCCGCAATTGCAGGTATCCTGGCACATGTGAGTTATACATGGTTATTTGTGGGTGATGGAATTACCAATCTTGCTGCAGGCGTGGTCTTTTATTTTCATTTCAGAAATCAGCAACCGCAAACACATAAGAAAGAACATCCAAAAGGTGTTGCGGTCAAATCACCTTACCGGGATTTCCCTTATCTGCTTTTTATCCTGTTTTGTATTTTATATGCGGCCGCTTTCTTTCAGATATTCAGCAGCATCCCATTATACTATAAAGACGTGTATTTAAAACCGGAAGCATCCATCGGTTTATTGATCGGATTAAACGGACTCATAGTATTTATTTTCGAAATGATGATCGTTTCCAAAATTGAAAAGAAATACAAACCACGCACGCTCATTTTTATCGGATCGGTGATGCTCGCCGTTTCATTTGCATTATTCAATTCGGGGCACCATAATGCAATTCTATTAATATCCATGGCATTGCTGAGTTTTTCTGAAATGTTTGCCATGCCGTTTATGATCTCACATGTTATTAAAAGTGCCGACGATAAAACACGGGGCAGTTATATCGGTGTCTATACTATTGCCTGGTCGATAGCCTTCATCCTCTCCCCTTATGGCAGCACACAGCTTATCGAACATTTCAATTATGCCGTATTATGGTGGGTGATGGCGGCAGTTTGTGTGGTTACGGCTTTTGGGTTCAATGCGGTTATGCGTGAAAAGAAACCGGTTGAAGCTGCATGATGAGTGTACTGAAACGAATAAACCGAATTACACGAATTACCCGCATACCCTCTCCAATAATAACAGGTAAGTGTAAAAATAATTTAAACCGGTTCCCTGGTATTTATTGTGACAATGGCCTGATGTAATTTTACAATAGAATGAAACACCTGTTGATCGTTGGAGCATTATACTGTAGCCTGCTCACGGCATGCACAAGATCAAAAGCAGAATACAATATCCGGGCACCTGAAAATAAGTATATTCTTTGTCGCGGATCGGCATTATATCTGAATGACGGGAAGAAATGGAAATCAAATATGGAGACGACAAAAGGGATCAACGATATGATCGAGCTTGTGCATAAGGTTGTAGTACCTGCTGATACACTTACCTACCATGCACTCGGTGATACCCTGATGCAGGAATATCTTTACATTATCAATTATTGCGAGGATATGGGAGAAGCACATGAACTCATTCATGCGTATTTATTTCCCCTCCATGAATTAATTATTCCGTTACAGATCAGCGGCCAGGCAACTTGTGATGCGCAATATCTCAAAATAAAAGAGCACCTGGATAAATACCATCAATATTTCGAATAAATTAGTTTTCTGCCGGTGCAGGTTCACGTGTTATGCTGAAATAATCTTTTTTACGGAGGGCGATCCTGACACAAAGAATACTCAACGCCATAAAAACAGCTCCCAGAAAAAAGGCCGCACCCGGAAAAATAAAAGGTGCCCGCTCACCGGTAAAAAAAGCATACGTATTCGTCATCAGTGGTGGCCCGATGATCGCGGTAAAACTCACTAAACTTGTCAGTGCACCCTGCAGCTCACCCTGCTGATTGGAAGGAACACTATTCGAAATAATTCCCTGCAATTCCGGCATTCCGATCCCGCCTAAACAATACGGCAGAAGAAATGCATACATCATCCAGCCTTTCGTAGCAAAGGCAAATAATAACATGCCGATGGTAAATAATGTTAATCCGTAATACATGGATTTTTTCTGTCCTATTTTCGGAATAACAACTCTGATGAGTCCGCCCTGCACACCACCTACAAGCAACCCGACAAGAGCGAGAGATAATCCGACTGCACTTTCACTCCATCCAAAAGTTCCCATCGTAAAATAACTCCAGTTACTTTGTACGGCATGCGATCCGATGTTGATACAGATCAATGCAGCGATGAATCCGAATCCGATCGAATATTTTTTCAGATTCAGCAATGCACCCACAGGATTTGCACGTTTCCATTCGAAATTTCTTCTGTTTTCCTTTGCCAGTGATTCCGGCAAAATAAAAAAACCGTATAACCAGTTCAGTCCGGTAATAATTGCAGATCCGTAAAAAGGAACGCGGCTCCCGTATTCGCCGAGAAAACCACCTAATGCGGGCCCGATAATAAATCCGACCCCAAACGCAGCGCCCATGAGTCCGAAGTTTTGCGCGCGCTTTTCCGGAGGTGAAACATCTGCAATATAGGCACCTGCTGTAGAAAAGCTTGCTCCAGTAATGCCGGCAAAGATGCGGCCGATAAATAACCAGGTGATCGTTGGTGCTATTGCCATTATCAGATAATCACATGCAAATCCGAATAAGGAAATAAGCAGGATCGGTCGCCTCCCGAATTTATCGCTGAGATTCCCGAGGATGGGAGAAAAAATAAACTGCATCAGTGAAAAAGCAAATAACATCCATCCGCCAATTTTTGCCGCATCCGAAAAATCACCACCATTCAGTTCTTTGATAAGCACCGGCACGACCGGAATGATAATTCCAAATCCGATCACATCTACCAGCATGGTTATGAAAATAAAAACCATGGATGCATTTTTTCTTTGCGACATATTGATCTGTTAATAACGTATAATAGTATTGATTGAACCGGATGCAAAATAAATAAAAAATATTTCTGCCAGATGCAGATCTTTTCATCCCGGTTGAATTTCCCCATGCATTATTTTACTTTCCGGGAATCCAATCAGTCGTAAAATAAATTTTATGCAAAAAAATTAATCCTCCAGCGCTCTTTCCCATTTACTCACAGCTACTGTGGCAATGGCATTGCCAATCACGTTCGTAGCGCTGCGTCCCATATCAAGGAAAGTGTCAATGCCGAGCAGCAACACAAGTCCCGCCTGCGGAATATTAAACATGGAAATTGTTCCCGCAATTACCACCAGGCTCGCCCTTGGCACTGCAGCGATCCCCTTACTCGTGATCATCAGCGTGAGAAGCATCGTGATCTGCTGTGAAGTGGTGAGATCAATACCGTAACACTGTGCGATAAAAATACTGGCGAATGTCATATACATCATACTGCCATCAAGATTAAATGAATAGCCCAGCGGAAGCGTGAATGCAACGATCTTATTGTTGCAACCGAAGCGTTCGAGTTCAGTAATCAGTTTTGGAAAAGCCGCCTCACTGCTTGCGGTGGAAAATGCAAGCAGAAACGGTTCCTTGATACGCTTCATTAAAGTAAATATCCGCCTTTTGATCACGGCAAATCCTGCTGCAAACAAGATCGCCCATAACAACAGGAGTCCGATATAAAAATCGCGCATGAAAATAAAATAGGTAACCAGCACATCCAGTCCTTTAGTGGTGATCACCGAACACATGGCCGCGAAAACAGCATAAGGGGCAAAACCCATAACATAGATCGTGATTTTGATCATCACATGCGAAACAACATCCAGAGCTTTAATGATGGGCGCGGCTTTTTCACCAATGGCAGCGCAGGCAACACCAAAAAATATACTGAACACTACAATCTGTAGAATTTCATTATCTGCCATCGATTTAAAAATACTGGTTGGAAATACATGCGTAATAAACTTTTCCAGTGTGATCCCGCCGCTGTCAATTCCGGTGGAAGCATTTTCCGGCGGCAATGCAAGATGCATTTGTGCCCCGGGCTGAAAAAAATTCACCAGGATCATGCCCAGTGTTAGTGAAATAATAGTGGCGGTAATAAACCATAATAGGGTCTTTCCGCCAACCCTTCCGACAGCATTAATATCCCCCATTTTTGCAATACCAACGATCAGCGTAGACAATACCAGCGGGGCGATGATCATTTTTATCAGCGAAAGAAATACTGTTGTTGCAATGGAAATCTTTGATGCAATAGCGGTTAGTTGTTCGGCACTCCTGCCCGAATTATGCAATATCGAGCCTGTGAGAATTCCGAGTCCCATCGCAAGGATGATAAATAATGTAAGCTTGTTGGATTTAGTCATGCCGGATAAAATTTGCCCTAAGATATGCGATTCCGTTAACTTAAATTAACGTGTCCCGGATTAAATCTTCAGCAGTTTGCCTACCTTTGCAGTGTGAATCCTGCGGGCATCCTGAGATCATTTGTTAGCATTTGTATTTTAATTCTGTTTGTTTCAACAGAGTTGAGCCGCGATTTTTATCATGTATTTGAGCACAATAAAGAAATTACCTGTGCCGAACATAATAACCACGACAAACACTTTCATGTACTGGAGAAATGTTTTGCCTGTGATCACGCATTCAGTGCAGGCATCGAACCGGCCGACTCCTTCCTGCCATCTCAAGCATTTCACTACCTCCAATTAATTAATACACTTCCTGCAACTCCGGCTTGCACCGGATTTTTTAATCCTACAGATTCCCGCGGTCCGCCTGTTACTGCATAAACGATTTGATATCCGACCGATTGATCACTGATCCCGATCCGGGATATGTCTTTTCTCATTTCTGATTTCTCATTTTTCATTTATCTTATGCAGCTATTCAAAGCGTCGTGTGCGCTCTTTATTCAATTGAATATTTTTGTTTCGTTTTGTTTTGCGCAGGTGGAATTCACCGGCACGATCACCGATTTTCATTCCGGGGATCCATTACCCGGAGCAACCGTTTATTTTCCGGATATAAAAAACGGAGGTTCCTCTGATGCCGATGGAAAATTTTCTATTCCGAATCTGCCGGCAAAAAAATTATTGGTGCAGGTGAGCTTTATCGGTTATTCAACATTAACTGAAACAATAGATCTTGCCGTACTCACACAAAAGAATTTTGTTTTAAGAGAAGCGGTTACTGAAATAGGCGAAGTGATCA
>CAYTFT010000172.1:0-6162 GCA_964437155.1 uncultured Chitinophagales bacterium
TAATATTCACATAAACGTTTTGCTTTTTCACTCACACTAAATGCGATCACTACTTTTCCATTATATCCCTTGTATTTATGCATATAATGGATCAGCAATAAAATAATATGATGTGAGTCAACAAAATTCCCATCACCGTCATACATACCAATGCGGTCGGCATCCCCGTCATTTGCGAGGCCGCAAACAAGGGATGGATCATTTTTTATCAATGCGCTTAATTCCAGCAGATTGCGGTGGATCGGCTCCGGGGCCTGACCCTTGAAACCCGGATTATCATCACAATGCAGGGTGACCATATTTTTCAGAATGCGCTGTGCAATGCGTTGCCCGGCACCATACATTGCATCATACCCCAATTTAATTCCTGAACCGTTGATGGCCTGCAGATCAAAACTTTTTTCGACATGATCAAAATACATCTGCTCCAGGTCCACCCATTTTAATTTCCCCTCCGTTTCGAATTCTTTTAAGCCCTTTAATGGTATTTCCCAAACATCAGGGATCATTGCTTCCACTTTTGCAATATCTTCGGGGATCGTGGGGCCCCCATAACCGCTTTTCAGTTTAAATCCGTTGTACGTTGGAGGATTATGACTGGCAGTTATAACCACTCCTGCTGTAGCATGTAATGCATATGCACCGAAACTTACCATCGGCGTGCTCACAAATCCCTTTGCAATAAAAACCTTTACGCCCTCAGTACAAAAAACTTTAGCTGCCGTTTCCGCAAATAATTCTCCCGCGAAACGACAGTCATGACCAATTACAATAGATGGTTCCTTCGAAATACTTTTGATCCAGTCGGCTGTTGCCTTGCTCACTCTGGCAACATTATCTGTGGTAAATTCTTTCGCGATGATGGCCCTCCATCCGTCTGTTCCGAATTTGATCTGCTGCATAGGTTTATTTTATCCTTTAAACTTAAGGTGCCAAAGATAATTGCTTAAAATAAAAAAGTCATGCCGGTGAAAGCATGACTTTTTCTTTACGTATAAACCCCGTCAGTCGGGATTCTTCTCATAGAATGCTTTGATCTGTTTGAAATATTCATCTCTGTTAGAGCTGAAATTCTTATCATTATCCACTCCCTTCACCGTATAGATGGTTGTCACCTTCTTTTTCAGATTCTGCAGTTCGAGCATATCATTGTAAGTCATAATGCTTCCCTGCTCACCAATGATGAGTAAAATTGCACGGAGGTTCTCCCCTTTATCTTCAAGCGCCATTTTGGGTTCGAGCAATGTAACACTGTAACCGATCGGCATCATGATACGCTGGCCGGTTTTAGCTTCCCATCTGTTTTGGATCGTTTCAAAAGTTGTATAAGGATTATCGGCGATCACTTTATGCACTTTCAGATTATTTGCGCCCACACCAAGTGATAATCCGGCGCCAATTCCCCATCCGTACAGGTCAACGGAAAGCAATGCATGATATTTCTGAACATATTCGATTGCTGCATTAAGGTCGGTTGCAAATTGCTGATAGATATAAAATTTCGGGCTCACATTAAAGTCGCTGCTTTTTCCATAACCGCGGTAATCATACATGAAAACATGAAATCCAAGACCGAGAAATTTACCAGCCTGCTCAAGACCATTTGCCATATTGCCGTTTCCGTCGTGACTGATGATGACGGATTTTTTTGAAGATTTATCATTTTTATCACCGGGATATAAATGCCAACCGAATAAACTCGCACCATCATCGGTGGTGATGCGGATGGTATCGAACACAAGGCCGTAGTCGGCAGGTGTGATATCATATGTTCTTTGTGCATTCAGGGCGATGTTTGACTGTGCGTTTACAGAAAGTGCTGCCAGTATGGCAATCGGGAGAATAATTTGTTTAAGCAAATGCATGATTTTTACGATAGATTTTTGTGATGGTTAAAAAAGAATACCCCTGTTTTTCAAATTTCGTGCCTGTAAAAATAAAAAGCGGACGGAAAATTTTTGCGGCAAATCAAGGATTGTGGATAATTATCCGGCAAAAGTGGAAATTAGAAAGAGGAAGTATTATTGCTTTGCAGTCGGGCATCGGCAAGGAAATTTTAGCGATCAAACCTGATTATAATATATTGTGATAATCAAAGAAATTCCTGATCCCCGAAACCGGAAACCCAGATTTAAAAGCACCCAATAATTGTGAGAGCATTTGATACTTACCGGCATAAAGGAATGCGACAGGAACTTACCGATACTGTAAGAAGAAAAGGGATACATGATGAGGCGGTTCTGAAGGCGATCAACGCGGTGCCGCGCCATACATTTATGGATGCTGCTTTTCTGGAACATGCTTATGAGGATAAGGCCTTTCAGATCGGCGAAGGACAAACCATCAGTCAGCCGTTCACCGTAGCCTATATGACCGAGTGGCTCGAACTGGAACCCGGCATGAGCGTACTGGAGGTAGGAACCGGCAGCGGGTACCAGGCATCGGTGCTTGCAGAAATGGGTGCAAAGGTGTACACGATCGAACGGTTTAAAAAGCTTCATGACAAAGCAAAAGAACAACTGGGCATGCTCGGGTATAAAAACATAAAAATGTTCTTCGGCGACGGGTATGAAGGTATTCCCAAGTTCGCTCCCTACGACCGCATAATTATCACTGCAGCGGCAAAGGAAATCCCACAGCAGTTGCTCAAACAACTAAAAACGGGAGGTATTATGGTTTTACCGCTGGGCAACGATGATGACCAGATGATGGTTAAGCTGACCAAAACAGGCGAAAATGATTTCAGAAAGGAAGTTGGCGATAACTTCCGTTTTGTGCCAATGCTGCCCGGGAAGGTTTTCTGATTGGATCCGGTAATGCATAGCAGAACCTGTCCGGCAATTTGCTACTGTATACGAATTAAGACTCATTCCGGTGCACCGGGTGCGGAACTTCACTGCCAATATGCTCCAACCGATGACTGCTGCCCCTAATTTTGCCACAAAACCTTATCTATGAAAAAAATTACAGTAATTATCTGCTTATGTGCTGCAGGGCTAAGCCTTTCTGCACAGAATATGCCTTCTGACGGCAACTCAGGGCTCGGATTCAATATTATGGGCCTTGCCGATGTTTCAATATCCAATTTCGGACAATCGATGTTAGCGGGTGCCGAACTGCAGGATCCGGCTGGTGTGATCAGCGATGGATATCCCATTCAAGTATCGGATTTGATACCACAAAGTATGTTGATGTTCAAACGCTATTATGACGGAGGCTGGGCCAGCCGTTTTTCGCTCGGACTCAACAGTGTTTCTGCAAAAACATTTATGGGAGATTCAACAGGGGTTTCACTCGAATATATGACTACAGAAGAAAAACTTTCCGGTTTCAGTTTCGGTCTGGGATTGGGAATGGAAAAACATATGGAAACAGAAGCTGCGAAGGTTGACCCGTATCTTGGTGCGGATCTCATGCTCGCGATGCTTACCGGGATAGATTACAGCAGCACAACAGATATAACCGGTGACGGCTATTCAAGCAATTCAACGTATGATGTTGCCTATCCGGGCGGATTGGGTTTTGCGCTGAATCTGGTGGGCGGATTTAATTATTTCTTCAGCGATAATATTTCAATCGGCGGTGAAGTCGGACTCGGATTCGGAATGGTAAAAACAGGCGGTGAATGGACTTCTGATTTTAATACCAGCTCAACCGTGGGTGGTACTACAACTACTACCTCTTCTTCAGACAGAGGTGAATATAAAAGTACAGTGAGCGGTATTCAGGTAAATTCAACCGGTGCCGTAAATCTTATTATTTATTGGTAAAAAGGTTCGTTTTTGAAAATGCGTCCCGGCTGTAATGCCGGGATTTTTTTTTGCGCCAAAGGGAAGGATCTATTTTTTATAAGCCCGTAATGTTCTGTCGAGATCGCGCTTCTCATCCTTACGCTTTATACTTTCCCGTTTATCGTGGACCTTTTTACCACGCGCAAGCGCAATTTCGATTTTGGCAAATCCGCGCTCGCTGAGAAATAAACGAAGCGGTATAATAGTGAAGCCGCGCTCTTTAACCTTCGCTAAAAGTCTGGATAATTCCTTTTTGCTCAACAATAATTTTCGCATTCTAAGGGGCTCATGCTGCCATACTGTTGCCTGTTTGTATTCGGAGATATTCAGATTTTTGATCCAGAGTTCTTCATCCTTAAATAAACAATAGGCATCATTCATACTTACCTTGCCATCGCGGATACTTTTTATTTCGCTTCCACGCAACATAATTCCGGCAGTATACCGGTCGATGATCTCGAATTCGAAAGTGGCTCTTTTATTTTTAATATTGATCTCGCCCGGCTTAAGCATAATGGCAAAATTACGAAAGCAGAAATAAAACAGAAGATACGGATAATGAGATATGCTTTGCCTGAGGTGTAAAAATCCGCGCAGTTATTACTTCACATGCAATCAAATGAAAATGCAGTTTTTTTACAGATAAATAATTGCTTATGCAAGGTTGTTCATCAGCCTTTCGAGTTTTTCCTTTTTAAGGATCTTTTGTCCGGTTTTACCATGGGCAACCAGCCGTTCACCAACCCTTGCCTCAAAGGAACAGATAATCTCGTTTCCTTTAATCTCATCAACGGTTGCGGTAAAATCTACACGGCTGCCAATAAGCGCAGGAGATACATGTTCCACATGAATAAACGTACCGATTCCCTCCTCATCATCTTCCTTCATTTCCAGTACGAATAAACGGGTACACCATTCGGCATCTTTTGCGAGAAAAAAAGTACTGTAAACAGCATGCACCACGCCGCTTTCAAATTCCGCCTTTTCTTCAGGCAATACGGTTTTGGAATACGTTTTAATACTGCCCGGGTGAAAAGGATTTTTCATACGGCAAATATAGAGTCTTTAATTTTTGCGTTAACCGATCCTGCAAAAGCAATTTACAAACTCATTTCACAGCGAGCAAAGGAATATTTATTTTATGCCTGACGGCATTTATCGTCTCGCCGAAAATAATATCTTTAATTCCGCGATGACCATGGGCACCCATTACCAGAATATCTGCCGCATAACTTTTTACGATCACTGGAATAACTTTTGACGGACGGCCGTATCCCATTTCAATTTTTACACGATATCCCTGCGCTGATAAATTAGCAGCATATTTTTGTAACTGTTTATAATCCTCATGTGTTTCATGATCACCTGTCTCTTTGCCAAAAGCAAGTGCTCCTGCACTTTCCACAATATGAATCAGTAAATATTCGGCCTGAATGCCGCCGGCGGCCAGCGCATGCGAGATCGTGCCGTTATCCTTTTCAGAATAATCCAGTGTAATTGCAATTTTCCGAAACGCTCCCTTATTGGCAAAGTCCATATTTAATTCTACGGAATGCAGCGGTACAGGTTCGTATTGTTTGGAAGAAATAAATGGTTTCAGGGAAATATATAATAATAACAAAAGCCCGTAGACCGCAACAGGTAAAACAAATGCATATACCCACCAGTTATTCGGCTGATCAAGTAAACCTGAAATGGTTTCATATACCAGCTTGATATTCAGACCGACAATGATAATGGCAGTAATCCACGATAATATCCTTGCCAGGGGTTTGATGGCGAAGGTTCCCATTTTTTCTTTATCACTTACAAAATGGATAAGCGGGATAATGGCAAATCCAAGCTGCATGCTCAGGATCACCTGTGAAAGAATTAATAATTCGCCGGTTTCCTCCTCTCCTTTCAGCCAGATAACCAGAAATGCCGGAATCACTGCGAGCATACGCGTAATTAATCTGCGCAGCCATGGGGTAATGCGGAGATTAAGATAGCCTTCCATAATTATCTGACCGGCGAGTGTTCCGGTGATGGTTGAACTTTGTCCGGATGCGATCAGTGCCACCGCAAACAATATCGGCGCCAGCTGCGTGCCGAGAAGTGGTTGCAATAATTTATGTGCATCCTGAATATCTGCAACCTCCGTGAGCCCGTTGGTAAAAAATACCGCGGCAGCCAGAATCAGTATGGATGCATTGACAAAAAAAGCAAGATTCAACGCAACAACACTGTCGAACATATTGAATTTAATTGCGCGTTTTTTACCCGCAGTCGTTTGTTCTATTTTCCGGGTTTGCACCAATGCACTGTGCAGATATAAATTATGCGGCATCACCGTTGCACCGATAATTCCTATCGCAATATATAAAGCGGT
>CAYTFT010000173.1:0-6142 GCA_964437155.1 uncultured Chitinophagales bacterium
TATCATGATAAAATAATTTCCATTGGGCAGTTCTCTTACTGCGTTGACCACGATTACCGTATTACTTTCGTCGATCGTGTATTTTTCGCTGAACCACTCCTCTCCTTTCATATCAATGATCCGCACCATTGCCGGACCGGTTACATTACCGAGATCAACAGAAATCTGGTCGGTTGTCAGTGTCGGGAAAACCTGGATACCCGACATTTCTCCTTCTTTCAGGTGTGGGGTCCAGAAATTAATTAAAGCAGATTTTGCCGTCCATCCGGCATCACATTTTGCAATTACATAACCGACATAATGTGCCCCGGGTACCAATCCGCCGATTGTGAGAACCGAATCCTTTGTCGGAACGAGATAACTTGGCGCCGGGCCATCCACCCTTTTCATATAAAATTTATACTTCTGCGAACCGTAGAGCCAGTCCCAGCCCACTGTTACCGAATTCGGCGTAATGAATAATATCGATGGATGTGTTGGCGGGTCACATTGCTGCGGTTGGCCGTAAAAAGCGTAAACAGCGCCCTCCTTTGTAAGATCGCCGGTATATTGATCACCTGAAACGATGATGTCATCATATCCGTCGCCATTCACGTCTCCTGCATTACATAAATTCGTCCCGACACTGGAGGTGCTGTCCGGACCTGCAAACGTCCATACAGGATGCCTTTGCGGTCCTTTTGGGCCACCGAGGTATAATTCCCCCTTTCCGGCATCACGTAAAACCCCGTTATCATAATATTTGGACCCGACGAGCAGATCGTCATATCCGTCGTGATTCACATCGCCGCCGTTATTGACATTGAAGGCCCATCTTTCGTCCACCTGCGTGCCGGTACCTATCCAGCCGATCTCGGGCTGCAGGCCGAGGGCACTGCCATAATGCACATGCAATTTCCCCGACTGGTAAATACCGTTTGCATCATATCTGGGTGCACCGATCACAATATCATCATAACCGTCGCCATTGAGGTCGCCGGCTGTGGACAGGTTAATTGCATAAAAGGAAGTATCTGTTGCTCCGCCGACAGCCATAAATTCAAGGTCTTCGTCCACACCGGTATCATCGCCTCTGAACACGCAGATCATGCCGTCACCTATCAGAAAAATGTATCCGCCTATCAGCACATCCATATAGCCGTCGCCGTTGATATCACCGGCGCGATCGAGTGAAATACCAATATTGGCATCGGTGGTGGGGCCTATTTCCGTGAAGTTTACTGTATTGCTGGGGCCATCTGCAGTGCCGAGATATACTTCGGCTTTACCTGCTTTATTTCCCAGGTCACCGAGTACTTCCACATCATCCCAACCATGCGCACCAACAATAATATCATCAAAACCATCTTTATTGATATCACCCATAATAGACAGTGCCTCACCCAGTTTTGCGCCTTTTCTTCCGCTCACCTTTGTCCAGGTGGCAACTGTATCCGGGCCATCGGGGCCACCGGGATAAAAATATACTTTGCCTTCATACGCTTTGGTGCCGGAGAACTGATGTGAACCGATCAAAACATCTGCATAACCGTCGCCGTTTACATCACCGCTTATCGAAACACATTTTCCATAACCGGCGCTGTCCATTTCACCGTATTGCGCCCAGCCGGCTGTCTCAGATAATCCTCCTGGTCCGCCGTAGTATATAAATGCAGCTCCTTCGCCGGTATGTGCATGCGTATAGGATGGCGCACCCACAATGATATCCGCGTAACCATCGCCATTCACATCACCGCCGCCATCCAGCCAGAAACCGAAATCCGAACTTCCTACATTACCCTCCACCATCCAGTCGTATTCTGTATGTGTGGGTGGAACTGCTAGACCTGTGAATAATAAAATAACGGGAAGCGCCAGAAGAATGCGCGGGAAACGGCGGTTCATGACAATGATTTTAGTTGTCTAAAGATATGACATATCGGTAACGAAGCAAAATGATTTTAATCAGTTGCTGTGCAGGGGCAGAAAATGATTTTTCTGATCAGAGGTCTTTGATCAGAATTAAATAATTCCTTAACAGTGAGGGTATGCAGTAATTAAAATGCGGTCCTCACCGACAATACCCAGTTAATGCCCGCCTGCGGATAAAATCCCATCATTTGCTGTTCTGTATTCTCATAAATATAGCGATATACCCATGCATTGCTTTCGTATTGTGTATTCAGCAAATTTCGGACAGTCCCTGTAACAGTGAGATCCTTTAAAGTCTTTGAACTGAAATTCCATATCAGCGAAAGGTCATGCAGTGCATATGCATCCAGACTCCTAGCGTCACTTCCGGAATTATCGGCATATTGTTTCCCGACATATTTCGAAACAAGTCCGACACTAAAAGTATTATGTGGTTTTAATGCTCCCTTGCGCATATCGGCCACAATAAAATTCAACTGGTCATAGCCAACAACGGAGGGAGAAAATGCGATGGGTGAACCGGAATAATCAAATTCTGTTTGAGTACCATCATCCCAATTATCAACGTACTCTGTATATTCGGAAATAATATTTCTGCTTAAAGAAAGATTTGCATTCCATGTGAGTTTTTCAAAAAATATTTTATTCCATGCAATTTCTATCCCTGTGCGGTAACTGGACGGAATATTTGTTCTCGTGTAAGCGCCAACATCATTTATTTCACCGGTCAGCACTAACTGATCTTTATAATACATCAGATAATAATCTGCCATAAATTGCCAGCCTTTGTATTGCAGCCGCTCTCCTATTTCGGCATTGAACAATGTTTCTGGTGCGGGCCTGCTGTCGGGCGATGATTCAGTATAATCATCCCTGTTCGGTTCTTTAGATGATCTTCCCAGAAAAATATATGCATTCGCATGCGTATTGTGCAGCCATGTTAATCCGATTTTCGGGTTAAAGAAAAGAAGGCTCACCTGCTGATCGGTTAATGCACCGGTAAGATCGGAACCCTGAAATGTATATTGCACATTTCTTAATTGCAGATCGGCCATCCATTGCAATTTATTTTTTACACCATCCATATGAATAAATATATTGCCGTCATTCTTTACTGCATCGTTACGGTACCATTCATAATCATATCCGACAGGTTCGGCATATGCACTCCAGATTATTTTTCCAAAATGCTCACCAGTATACATATAATATGCACCGCCCGCTGTTATTTTAGCGAATTTCTTTTCGGATATCACCTGAAAATACGCACCGTAATATTGATTGTCAAGCCATTTCTGCGTGATCATATCTGATGCAGTGATTGTGTCGGTATTTATTATTAAATCAGGTGCATTGTAATCTGAAAAAAGCTGGTCGTCCTCATATTGTTCATAATATCCGCTCCCCTCCGTATAATTCAATGTAAGCTGAAATGTTGTGCTCTCACCCAGATCAAGAATATGGTGCCATTGGTAATGTGATTGCACGTAATTATCTGTCTGGTCTGCATACGTATAAGGATTATAGGTGCGGTTCGTGTCGAGTATTTCTGCTGGCACGCCGCCCCATGCCTGATACGTTTTTTCGGAAGTGGAAAAATGATTGATATAGGTTTGATAATTCCCCGCAGTATAAGATGCGGTAAAAAACCAGGAAAGCAGATCTGCAAATGAACGATCAATATACCCGTCAGCATTCACCTTACTGAACCTCCCTTCGACGTTCCAGTGCTCGTTTATTTCGCCGGTGCCGAAAGCGAGACTTGTTTTCAATAAATTAAATGATCCGGCAGAGGTATTTAAATGTACATACGGTGATTTGCTCATTTTGTTGGTGAATATATTTACCGATCCGCCCAATGAACTGATACCAAAAGAAGAAGTTCCCACGCCCCGCTGGATCTGAATATCATCCACACTTTCAGCAATATCTGCAATATCTACCCAATACGTTTGTTCACTTTCCGCATCGTTATACGGCACACCATTGATAGACACATTCACGCGCGTAGCATCGCTCCCGCGAATGCGCAAGCCGGTATATCCGACACTGTTGCCGGCATCGGATGTTGCAACCGCCGATGGTGTTGCTTCGAGGAGAAATGGCATGTTGGCACCGAAATTATTCTGATTTAATATCTCTCCATTGATGTTGGAAAACGTTACCGGTGCAACTGCATCCGCCCGGTTGGCAGTAACCACAACCGGATTAAAAACACTGATACGCGGCGACATCCAGATTGTGAATGAGCGGTGATCGGGTGTGGATTTTCCCGGAACCATGGGATCTGCAAGTGCCGCAATTGTTTCGTAAGCAATATGTGAGATTTCAAAATCCTCGAACCGGTCGAGTTGCACGCTAAAATAGCCGGATGAATCGCTGAACACGATCTTATTTTCGGCCCTGAAAATAATTGCAGCATTTTCAACAGGCATACTTCCATCTGTAGTGATCACCTTACCGGAAATGGTAACCTGTGTAAAAGAAATTTTACACATACACAGAATCATAAAAAACAAAATGGTCTTTTGCATAGCAAAGGTTTAGGTTGAAATCCTGCAAATGGAGCCTTTGCTGCCGGAAGAAAAATTTCCTCAATCCCTTTCCGGCATTACCCGGTCAGGTTCGATGGGTTTGATCTCAGTCCGCGTAAACGAACACCCCATGAGATGTTGTAAAGGTAAATAATCCGCAATATAAAATGGAGATATTTTTTGTGCACTGCTTGTGGAATAAGCATTCCGCAAACTGGTATGCTGACTTAAAAAGTATTTGATTCAAGTCCGTGCAGATATTGCATCACGGTATTTATGCGGTTTTCCACCGGACCGCTGAGTTCGATGAATCGCTTCTGATAATGGATGAGATGATCGCGGTACACTTGGTATAAATGCTCGCGGCGTTCAGGGTCCTCCCGCTGATTGTCATACTGCCATGGAAAATCCGGGGCGCATAAGAAATAAATATCCGGGGCGCGATCCACAAAAGCATGTGTGAGCCAGTGCTCGCATTGCCGGAATTTATCTTCACACCAGATCTTAACAGTAAGCAGGTCGGTATCGCAAATTAATAATTTAGGTTGCAGGGACATAATTTTTTCCTCCTCACTCATCTGCAGCATGGCAATACTTAAAAGGTCCTGATAAACATACGGCCTGTTGAGATTGTCGATAAAACCACGTGCAACTTCCTGCACATAAGGCAGTTGCCATTTTGCACTTACATTTTCTGCTAATGTTGTTTTTCCGGTAGATTCGGGACCCGTAAATACGATCTTGTGCATCATCCTGCGGACATTTTTTTCTGAAATTTATGCAGCCAGCTCAAATAACCTGCAATTGCCAATACTGTAAAAATAACATACTGCAGGGAAGTAAAACAAAGACCTTTATTCAGAAACAGCGGAATACATACTGCATCACCCACCAGCCACCATATCCAGTTTTCAATTTTTTTTCGCGCCATCAGCACCATTGCAACGCAAAACAGTGCGAATGTAACGCCATCCCAATACGGCACGTTTGAATCTGTAAAGGCATCCAGCAGATAACCGATTGTACCGCCAAGAATGGCAGTGGCAATAAAATAATACATGTTTGCAGCCGGACTGTTGACACCAATTTCCGCCTCTTCTTTATTTCTTAATTCATGCTTATCTATATATACACTATCGATCTCTTTCTCCGCATGATAATTTTCCTGATCCTGCAACCGTCCACCGTGTTTCCAGAAATACCATCCGTAAACACTCATAATAAAATAATAAAAATTAACGGTCGCATCTGCATACAACTTTACAGTAAAACAGATGTACACATAAAGAAGTACACTGATAATGCCTACCGGATACACAAGTATACTTTCCTTTTTCGCAAACCACACACTTGCCACTCCGGTAATCACAGCGATGATTTCCGGAATGGTCATCATGACTAAAGAATCGTGTATGCAGTGGTTTATGTTCATCCGTTAAAAAAACAAAGCTGCAACAAATTGTGCAGCTTTGAGAAAATGGATTTTAAATTAAATATTAATTTCCGAATACCTGTTGCAGCAGGTCGGTAACCTGGTGCTCTATATCATTTCTGATCTTGATCTCTTCCTGACCGACGAGAAAAAATAATCCGTCGAGTCCTTTATTTGTTGTATAATCCGCAAGGTCGGTATTCACATCATCGGTGAAGGGAATTGTATTATACAGGTCAATTACATCCTGCCATGCCTGCTGGGC
>CAYTFT010000174.1:0-6120 GCA_964437155.1 uncultured Chitinophagales bacterium
GATTATAACATTTTGATTACATCCTGCACACCGGTAACTTACTATCAGGATCTGGATGCCGATGGCTTTGGAAATCCGCTCAGCACAATATCCGGTTGCGGTGGTGTACCGGCAGGGTATACAACAAATTCTCTTGACTGCAACGATACATACGCAACGATCAATCCGCTGGGCACTGAAATTTGCAATACACTGGATGATGATTGCGATGGTGCTGTTGATGAGAATGTTGTTCCTACAACCGTTACTGCATCAGGCCCGACAACAATTTGTAAAAATGAAACGCTAATTCTGAGCGCACCAACAGGTGCCGGATATGCTTATCAGTGGAAACGAAACGGGTCCAATATAGCAGCGGGAACATCCTCTACATGGAGTGTTGTACAAACCGGTACCTATACTGTTGCAGTTACAATTCCGGGAGGCTGCACTGCAGTTTCAACAGGTATTTATTGTGTTGTAAATGTATTGCCTTCTGCAACAATATCTACACCCGGCGGCACAGATTTATGTGGTTTTGCGAGCCTCGAACTTGTAGCAAATACCGGTATCGGATTAACGTATCAATGGTTTAAAAATGGGACGCCGCTCGCCGGTGCAATCGCAAGTGTATATGTGACTTTAGTGAAGGGTAATTTCACAGTGCAGGTCACCAATGCAAATGGATGTCAGAAATTATCCGCTTCCAAAAAAATAACTAAATCCTGCAAAGAAGGTGCATTGCTGAACGATGAAATGGTCATTTATCCAAACCCTGCGGGATCAGCATTTAACGTATCTATAATCACTGAAAACGGACTCAACGAAAATGCCATTCTCGAAATCACTGATCTTGCAGGAAGACAGGTTTATGCAGCAGGATGCAGTATTATTAACGGTGAACTCAGCGAAATAGTAAATACTGAACTCAGTGCCGGAATGTATATCGTATCAGTGCATTCCTCCTCGGGCAACTGGTTGCAGCGGGTTGTGATTCAGTAATTGCAAATGAATTAACAGACAAAAAAAAGGATAGCGATGACACTATCCTTTTTTAGTTATAATACATTTTAGCGTTAAGCTTCAAAGCTGCTTCCGCATCCGCATGTTTTTGTAGCATTCGGATTATTGAAAGTGAAACCGCGGTTGTTCAATCCTTCAACAAAGTCGATCTCCATGCCGGCGAGATACATGCCATTCGATTTCTCCATCACAATTTGTACATCGTCCACTTTGAAAATCGTATCATTTTCTTTTTGAAGGTCAAATCCGAGAATATAGGAAAGGCCACTGCATCCTCCGCCTTTAACACCAACCCTCAGGCTGTATTCGGCAGGTATGTTTTTATCCATTATGATCTTTCTGATCTCCTTCAGAGCGCTTTCGGTAAGCTTTACGGGTGATTCTGTTAATACTTCCATAATACACTGTTTGATTACAAAGGTACTAAACACCGGCTAATGAATAAAGTTTCAGAACAGGTTCCTGTGCAGGAGATCCTCCGCTGCGCCAAAATGGGTTGAGGGCGTTCAGTCGTAATTACGGTATTTTCTGTGCCGATTTTGCCAATACTAAAAAAAGAGTAATTCCGTTTTAGGGCTGTCATTCCCCGGTGGAATTTTTTACCATTTCCGCTAAAGAAAAATATTTATTTGATGTTGGTTTAATTATTCTTAATTTTAATTTTACAACCCCTTCAAAAGAATTTATGGACCCAATCTGGCAAGTCATCGGATATATTATCCCCGCGCTGGTTGTTTTTTTAACAACCTATATGGTGCTTCGCGCATTCCTCGACCGTGAACAGCAGATGCGGTTGATGGAATATCGCCAGGCACATTTACGGGAGGCGCTTCCGGTGCGATTGCAGGCATATGAAAGGCTGACACTTTTTTTGGAGCGTATGTCTCTGAATAATTTATTACCAAGGGTCCGCAAACAGGAAATGACCGTTGCTGAATTCAGAATGGCACTCATCAATAATATCCGGATGGAATATGAACATAACCTCAGTCAGCAGGTATACATTTCTGCAGATGCATGGGGGATGGTAAGAGCCGCAAAGGAAGAAACCATCAGTGTGATCAACCGCAATGCGATGACATTATTGCCGGAGTTACCCGGTATAGAATTGCATAAAAAAATAATTGCAGAACTTGCTGAAACTGAGGATGATGCAATTACACTCAAGGTGCTGGTTCAGCTGAAGAAGGAAGTGATGTTGCTGTATGGCAAGTAATAATTCCGCAGTTCTTGTTTCCCCTTTTTATTGTTAACCAGTATTCATTCTTTTTCAGTGCGACCCTGTTTTACCTCTCCATATAAAAATTTCCGTCCCCGTAAAACATTGCAACGGGCAAAAGGTTTGTCCCGGTTATCCGCTTTATTTATCCTTTCCTTTTCTTTCTTCCTTTTCGGCTGTTCGTATGCTTATACACACGATACATTTCAGAGCAGCCAGATCAGGGTAATGGAGGGCGCAGCTCCTGATTCGGGGTTGCTGAAAATAATTGAGCCGTATAAACTCGCATTGGACAGTCAGATGAATGCGATAGTCGGTGAATTCGGAATGGACCTTAAACGAGGGAAGCCCGAATCCACCCTCGGAAATTTTATTTGCGATGTATTATTGAGCGAGGGAGAAAAAATTTCAGGTCGTGACATTGATTTTGCCGTGTATAATTACGGAGGTATCCGCCAGGAAATTATGGCCAAAGGTCCGGTTACCAAAGGCAGGATCTATGAATTATTACCATTTGAAAATTTTGGCGCGATCGTCACTTTAGATGGCGAAGCAACTGCGCAACTTGTACAAAAAATTATTGATGAAGACGGATGGCCGGTTTCAGGAATTAATATCACAGCGGTAGATCATAAACCCCAGCAGATACTTATCGGCAACAAGGTATTTGATCCCTCCCGTTCCTATACAGTTATTATGAACGACTATATGGCAAACGGCGGTGATAATCTCAGCTTTCTTGCAGGAAAACAGGTGGATGTGATGGGCACAACTGTTCGCGATATGGTGCTCGCATATTTGCAGCAGGAATTTGCAGCCGGAAATAAAATTTTTGAACAGATCGAAGGGAGGGTTGTATATGCTCAATAGAAGAAAATTCCTGAAAGATTTTGCAAAAGGCACTGCGCTGGCAGGGCTTGGAGCCTTTTCGCTGGAATCATTTGCTGCCGGTGATATACAAAAGCTTACCATCTTGCATTCAAACGATGTACACAGCCGTGTGGATCCGTTTCCGGATGACGATAAAAAATATCCGGGCATGGGGGGAATGGCAGAAAAAGCCGGGCTCATCAATGCCATCCGGTCACAGGAGGATAATGTACTCCTGCTCGATGCAGGAGATATTTTTCAGGGGACACCCTATTTTAATTTTTATCACGGGGCATTAGAGATGCAATTGATGAGCGGAATGCATTACGATGCGGCAACAATGGGAAATCATGATTTTGATGCGGGTATCGATGGTTTTGCCGGGCAACTCGTGCATGCAGATTTTCCCATCCTGGTTTCCAATTATGATTTTTCTGACACCGTTCTGCACGGAAAAACCGCTTTATATAAAACCTTTCAGAAAAAGGAAATTAAGGTGGGCGTTTTCGGATTAGGCATTGAACTGAAAGGACTGGTTCCGCAAAATTTATATGGAAATACACGCTACCAGGATCCGGTTGTAAAGGCGAAGGAAATGGTGCATATTCTGCGGGATGATGAACACTGTGATTATGTAATTTGCCTCTCACATCTGGGGTATAAATACAAGGATGATAAAATATCAGATATCCTTCTGGCACAGCAAACGGAAGGTATTGATCTCATACTGGGAGGACATACACATACATTTATGGAAGCGCCGGAAGTTTACAAAAATCTTGCCGACCAACAAGTCATAATTAACCAGGTTGGATGGGCAGGTGTGTGGTTGGGAAGGCTTGATATTTTTTTTGAGAAAAAGCGGACTAAAAAATGGCATTCTGGCAAACCTGTTATCGTTTCGAAAAAAACAAGCGAATAAAAATTTTTTTAAGAAAATATTTTTTCACACCTTCGTTATCCCGCTGTGAATAAATAATTATAAAATACTAAATTCTGAGATGAGTAGCAAAGATTTTCAAACTGTGTGGGCCAATTGTCTTAAGATCATAAAAGACAATGTGAATCTTCAGAGTTTTAAGACCTGGTTTGAACCGATAGAACCGGTAAAATTAGAAGATGAAATTCTGACAATTCTGGTACCAAGTCAGTTTTTTTATGAATGGTTAGAGGAGCATTATGTAACTTTATTGAGAAAAACGATCAAAAGGGAATTGGGGAACAATGCCCGTCTGGAATACCGCATCGTTGTGGAGAACAGTTCGGGAAATAATTCGCCGTTCACGATTGATTATCCGAATTACAATACGGGAAACAACAAGAATCCTGAAGTAGCAGCACCATTAGTTATGGGAACAAGCATCAAAAATCCATTTGTGATCCCCGGCCTCAAAAAAGTGAACATTGAGTCGGGTCTGAACGCAAATTACAACTTCGATAATTTTATTGAAGGCGATTGTAACCGGTTATGCCGTTCTGCAGGATATGCAGTTGCGCAGAAACCCGGCGGCACTGCTTTTAACCCGCTTGTGATCTATGGTGCCACCGGCCTTGGAAAGAGCCACCTTGCCCAGGCCATCGGCAATGAAGTAAAACAAAATTTCCCCAACAAAACGGTATTGTATACCAACGCTGAAAGATTTACCAATCAGTTTATTGAGTCCCTGAAAAATAATTCTGTAAATGACTTCGTGCACTTTTATCAGCTGATAGATGTGCTCATTATAGATGATATTCATTTCTTTGCCAATAAAGCCAAAACCCAGGATATCTTCTTCCATATTTTCAATCACCTGCACCAGGAAAGCAAGCAGATCATTCTGACGAGTGACCGGCCACCGAGAGATCTTGAAGGTGTTGAGGAGAGATTATTATCCAGATTCAAATGGGGACTTAGTGCCGACTTACAGGCACCGGATTTCGAAACACGCGTAGCCATTCTCGAAAAGAAAATGTATGCCGATGGTATTGAGCTGCCAAAAGATGTGGTCGAGTTCGTTGCATATAATATCACCAATAATGTCCGCGAACTGGAAGGTGCTTTGGTATCGTTACTTGCACAGGCTTCGCTCAATAAAAAACAGATCGACCTCGACCTTGCGAAAAAGATCGTCAAGAATTTTGTGAAAAATATGTCGCGGGAGGTTTCTATTGATTTCATACAAAAGGCAGTCTGTGATTATTTTGAAGTACCGGTTGACAAGCTCAAGGAAAAAACCAGAAAGCGTCAGGTTGTGCAGGCACGACAGTTAAGTATGTATCTCTCCAAGAATTTCACCAAGCATTCCCTGAAGGCGATCGGGAAACATTTTGGAGGCAGAGATCACTCGACAGTGATACATAGTTGTCAGGCTATCCAGAATCTGATGGATACCGATTCCAAATTCAAGGAAAGTGTGGACGATCTGCAGAAAAAAATTCAGATGAGTATTTCATAACCGAATGGTTAACAGGATATTGAATGCCTCCGAAAGGGGGCATTTTTTTTAAGATCTATCCTTTTTATGCAGAACGCATCTCTTTTGTTATTTTTGCCCTCCCGTTTACGGGACATCTGCCGATAAATATCCAATGCAGGTGCAATTGTTCTGTCAAATCTGAAAATGCATATAGTTTAAGCCAATAAACGGTGAGGTGGGTGAGTGGCTTAAACCAACGGTTTGCTAAACCGTCGTACGGGTTAAACCGTACCGAGAGTTCGAATCTCTCCCTCACCGCACTAAAAATGTTCAGTGCTGATCTTTCCGGGTAAATGCTGTCCGGGATGGAATGAATCGCAGAATTGTAAATGCCGTTCATCCGGTAAATGAATTTGGCCGGGAATGGCACATCCCGGTTAGAATGTCCCGCCAAAAGCGGGAAGGCCGCAGGGCCGAAAAAAGAAATAATGTTCGGGGCATAGTTCAGCCCGGTTAGAATGTCCCGCCAAAAAGCGGGAAGGCCGCAGGGCCGAAAAAGAAATAATGTTCGGAGCATAATTCAGCCCGGTTAGAATGTCCCGCCAAAAAGCGGGAAGGCCACAAGGTCGA
>CAYTFT010000175.1:0-6119 GCA_964437155.1 uncultured Chitinophagales bacterium
CAGGATATAAAGATCCCGCAGCCGCTGCAACTTATTTTGATCAGAATAATCAGATCGGCACCGCAGCTTCTGGAAATACCGTGCAGAATTACGGAGGTTCGGGAACCATCAGGGCGCTGGGCGTTTATACTGTGTATCAGAATAATATTACTATCACAAATAATAATTTCAATAATACTGCCGGCGGCGGCACTCCGCATACAAATACGTTATATGGAATTTTCTGTTCATCGGATGTTTCTACCGGTTCACCGAATATTACCATAACGAATAATACGATCGCATTGCAGATGTCGAATGTGGGGCAGACGATGTATGGTATCCGCACGGCAGGATTATCGGGATGCGGCGCCAACACCATTGATATCGAAAATAATATTATTCAGAACTGCACATTTGTTGCCGGTGCAACCGGTGCTTTTGAAGGTATTCACCAGGAATTTAATGCAGTTACCAACTGGATAAAATATAATCAGATTATAAATAACACAATGAATATTAATACCACACTCTCGTGTTATATGATCTATGATAATAATAATTCAACCACAACTGTTGTGGATGGGAATACAATTACTAATAATTATAAAACAATTGTCAATGTCGCAAATACGGGCCCGCTTGTCGGCTATACAAACCAATCCGGAACAACAGCGGGTTCTTCTGCAAGCATAATTAATAATACAATAAACGGATTAGGCCAGCCTGCAGCAAATCCTGCCTATGCACTGGGTATCAGATTGAGCACAACCACTAATCAGACAAAAACAGTAACAGGGAATTCCATTTCCAATATCGTTGGAGGAACCGGCGGAACTGTCTGGACTTCGGGCATTTATGTGGATGCAATGCCTACCGGTTCATCCGTAAGTAATAACACGATAAATACCGTAACCTCTGCAGCAAATGCGCTGGGAATTAATTGTGCCTCCAGTAATTCTATCGGAACGGGAACAAATCAGACTTTTTCCGTTAATAATAACACAATATCAAATATTACTTCTTCGGGAGCATCCAATACCGTTTGCGGACTTGCAGTTTATGCGACGAATGGCGTAACTGCTTCCGGCAATACGTTGAGTACGATCACTTCAACAGGCATTACTGCTCCTGTTGTAAGGGGAATGAGCATTGGCGGCGGATCCTCGGGCTCTACTTTCCAGATAAACGGTTCTTCTGTTTCGTACGTATCAAATCTAAGTGCGGCAGCAACTGTTTCCGTGTTTGGCGTTTATCTTTTCCCCAATCTGCCCACGGTGAATTTTTACAATAACCATTTATTTGAAATTTATTCCACGAGTTCGAATGCAGATATGAACGGTCTTGCAATTTATGCCGGTTCAACAACTTTTAATATTTATAATAATTTCATTCAGCGTTTATACGATGTGAATTCCACAAAAAATCTCGCTGTAATGGGCATGTATCTCGGTTCAACAACCTCAACGTATAATGTTTATTACAATACTATCGCAATCGGACAGAATGCTGTTATATCGGGTGCAACAGGTGCAGCGGGTTTCGGTGCGACAGGAATTTATCATTACGGGTTGCTGAACCTGCGGAATAACCTGATCTATGTGAATGTAAATACTTCCGGCACCGGTGTCGGTTCCTGTGTGCGGCGGGCAACCGCCAATGTGGCAACCACGCCTCCACCGACATCAGGTTTTGGTGTAGCCGCTACCTCCAACAATAATTTTTATTATCTCAATCTTGCATCGAATAATTATATTTATGTGGAAGGAAATAATACTTCCAATATTAAAAACGGATATGCTTACGGCGGTGCAACAACAAGTGTGGTAAATAATTTAAATAATGATCCCTGCTTTAATATTTTGACAGCGGGTGATATTACCTCTTATAAATATTTTATGTCGTTAGGCGGCGGCGGAACCCGGGAATTAAACAGTTTATATGATATCCCGAATTTCGCAGGCGGTGCATCCATGCCGGGTAATATCAAATTACTGGTAGGTGCAACCGATTATGCCGAAAGCCATGCTGTGAGCGTAGGAGGTATTTCTACCGATTATGAAGGAGATATCCGCCAGGGATTTGCAGGATATGTGGGCGGTGGTTCTGCTCCTGATATAGGAGCCGATGAGGCCGAATTACTTATTGCAACGATCACCTGCACATTATTACCTATTGAAATGGTTGAATTTACCGGTTGGTATAACGGACAGGCAAATGCCTTACACTGGAAAACAGCTACTGAAATAAATTCTGATCTCTTCGAAGTGCAGAAAAGTGCGGATGGTATTAATTTCTTCGTGATCGGTACCATGGATGCCGCAGGATATTCGATGACTGAACTCGATTATCAGTTTATGGATGATGATCCAATTGCGGGGATGAATTATTACAGATTGAAGCTGATAGATAATGACGGCGTTTACGAATACAGTAATACCATTGCGATCCGGGTGGATGCCGATGGAATTCCAACCTTTGTGGTATTCCCGAATCCAGCGAGCGATATGCTGCATTTTTCAATCAGTTGTCAGGATGATGTTAACGGGTCAGTTGTGATCACCGATCTTGCAGGAAGGGCATTGATCACGCAACCGGTTGCCTTACACGAAGGCCAGAATACATTTGGCGTCAACGTGGAACAACTCGCAAGAGCCACTTATTTTGTCAGCCTAACCGATGAAAAGGGAAACAGATCGGTAATGCAATTCATGAAGAAATAAAAATATCCGTACATAAAAAACGCCGTGGTAAATAATACTATCACGGCGTTTTTATTTTTGGAAATATCAACTGATATATCCTCTTGCTTTTTCGAGTGCAGTTTTTAATCCTGCTGGATTTTTCCCGCCGGCACTTGCAAAGAAGGGTTGTCCGCCTCCGCCTCCGTCAATTTCTTTTCCTAATTCCCGCACCATCTGTCCCGCGTTCAGCGACCTGTTTTTTACCAGTTCATCGGAAATAATAATTGTAAGATTTGCTTTGCCGTGTAGATCGGCGCCTAATACACAAAATACATTTTCAGCAGCATTGCGGATATCATAGGCAAGCTTTTTAATCAGGTCAGCATCCGGGAGATCAACTACTGATGCAATAAAATGCACACCGTTAATTGTTTCTTTTTTATCCAGCAGTTCTTTTTTTAAGATGTTGACTTTTTCCCATTGATAATGCTCTATCTCTTTTTTGAGCAGCGCATTTTCATCCACAAGACCGGCAATACTTTTTAGTATGTCGGTGCCTTTCGTTAACGCACTTATCTGGTGAATTGTATGTAACTGATCCTGGATATATTGCTCTACTGCTCCGCCTGTGATTGCCTCTATCCTTCGGATACCTGCAGCAACGGCGCTTTCAGAAACGATCTTGCAAAAACCGATATCGCCGGTTGCGCCAACATGGGTGCCTCCGCAAAATTCAAGGCTATAGTGTGCATCGGTTATAACAACGCGGACCGTTTCGCCGTATTTTTCACCGAACAACATCATTGCCCCAAGTTTTTTCGCTTCTTCAATCGGCATTACTTTCGTAACAACCGGAATGTTTTCCCTTATCTTACGATTGATCAATGCTTCAATTTTCCGCAATTCTACTTCCGTCACTTTTGCAAAATGTGAAAAATCAAAACGCAATCTGTCGGGGCCCACATAACTTCCTTTTTGCTGCACATGTGTTCCCAACACCGAACGCAAGGCAGCATGCAATAAATGTGTAGCCGTATGGTTATACGTAATTTCTGTTCTGCGCGCAGCATCTACCTTACACAATACTTTATCGGTTACGGGTTGAGGCAATGTATCTGTAAAATGAATGATGAGGTCATTTTCTTTTTTCGTATCCCGAACTTTCAATGCAATTCCGTTGATCTCAATGGTTCCCGTATCACCAATTTGTCCGCCGCTTTCCGCATAAAAGGGTGTTTTATCCAGAACGACCTGATGCACTGTTTCATTTTTTTGTTTGACTGTCCGCATTTTCACAAGATGCGCAGTTGACTCCAGTTGCGTGTATCCGACAAACTCAATTGTTTTCACATCCTTAATTATTTGCCAGTCGCCTGTTTCCTGCACAGCGGCATTTCTGCTGCGGTCTTTTTGTTTCTGCATTTCAGCATCAAATTCCGCTTCATTTACTTCTAAATTACTTTCACGAGCTATGAGCCGTGTAAGGTCGAGCGGAAATCCGAATGTATCGTATAATTCAAATGCTACCGTTCCTGAAATAATCGAACTGTTATTCTTTAACGATTCAGTTTTCACATCCTGTAATCTTTTGATTCCGTTTTCAAGCGTACGGAGAAAAGATGTCTCCTCTTCGAAAATTACTTTCCCTACAAGTTCACGTTGCGCCTCCAGTTCAGGAAATGCATTTTTAAAAGAATCAGCAAGAACAGGCACCAGCTGATGGAAAAAAGGTTTTTTCAATTCGAGAAAGGAAAATCCATAGCGGATCGCTCTCCGTAATATTCTGCGTATCACATATCCGGCTCCTGTATTGGAAGGAATTTGTCCGTCGGCGATGCAAAAACTCACCGCGCGTATATGATCACAAATTACCCGGATGGCAATATCCGTTTTTTCGTTATCGCCATATTTGAATCCGCTCAAGGCTTCCACCTGTCTGATCAGCGGAGTAAATACATCTGTATCGTAGTTGGATGATTTATTCTGAATGGCGCGTACCAGTCTTTCGAATCCCATACCCGTGTCGATATGCCGCGCAGGCAGTGCATCCAGTGATCCATCAGCTTTTCTGTTGAACTGCATGAACACGTGGTTCCATATTTCGATTACCTGCGGATCACCGGTATTTACAAGGTCTTTGCCATCGGTTAATTTTCTTTCGGCATCGGTGCGCATATCATAATGAATTTCACTGCACGGACCACAGGGGCCGGTATCGCCCATTTCCCAGAAATTATCTTTTTTATTTCCCTTTAATATTCTTTCGGCAGCAATATGTTTTTTCCATTCATTATATGCTTCTTCATCAAACGCAAGTCCTTCCTTCGCATCTCCCTCAAAAACCGTAACATATAATCGGTCCTTATCGAGTTTATAAATACCGGTAAGCAATTCCCATCCCCATGCAATACTTTCCTTTTTAAAATAATCGCCGAAGCTCCAGTTGCCGAGCATCTCAAACATCGTATGATGATAGGTGTCAACGCCTACTTCCTCCAGGTCATTATGTTTGCCCGAAACGCGCAGACATTTTTGTGTATCGGCGATCCTCGGATACTGAATGGGTTTATTTCCGAGAAAAAGATCCTTGAACTGATTCATTCCTGCATTCGTAAACATCAGTGTCGGATCATCTTTTACAACAATAGGTGCTGACGGGACGATCTTATGCTGTTTACTTTCAAAAAAATCCAGAAACTGCTTACGTATTTCGTTTGAAGTCATATACAAACTGCTTCCTGCTGCGTTTTAAATTGTGTGATTTTATGGTTATTTTCGTGTTCCTTCCTCTGTTAAGACACACGAATTCCGGCTGCAAAATTAAGGAAACAGGGCTGCATGGCGAAAAAGGTAAAATATTTTTATAATCCTGCCAATCTCAGATTTGAGAAGCATATAACACCGCGTTGGGTTTGGGTGTTACGCATCACAGGATGGGTATGCACAGCAGCAGTATTCGCAAGCGTGATCGTATGGTTTGCTTATACCTATTTCGATTCACCTAAAGAGCGTTATCTCAAGAACCAGATATCTGAAATGGAGCTCGAACTTGATTTTATGAATAACAAGCTCGATACCATGGGTGTGATTTTGGGTGAACTGGCCGAACGTGATGATAATATCTACCGCGTGATATTTGAAGCTGAGCCGGTTTCCAGAAACGAAAGAATCGCGGGTATCGGAGGAAGCGAACGGTTTAAGCGGATGAATAAACTCGATAATGCAGAATTGCTGAAAAGCACGGCAATGAAACTGGAACTCATCAGAAGACAAATGGTGGTGCAGTCGAAGTCATTTGACCAGATCGCTCATCTTATTAATGATAAGGAAAATCTGCTGGCGCATACGCCAAGTATTCAGCCGGTGTCGAATAAGGACCTTGAACGAATTGCTTCCGGCTTCGGATGGCGTATTCACCCGATTTATAAATTTGCCAAGTTTCATGAAGGACTTGAT
>CAYTFT010000176.1:119-6082 GCA_964437155.1 uncultured Chitinophagales bacterium
ATATTACATCTTCGGTCTACAATAATGTCGCCCCTACAGGGCTAAAATAAAATTAAATCTTCGGTCTACAATAATGTCGCCCCTGCGGGGCTGCAATAATATTACATCTTCGGTCTACAATAATGTCGCCCCTACAGGGCTAAAATAAAATTACATTTTCTGTCTACAATAATGTCGCCCCTACGGGGCTGTAATAATATTACATCTTCGGCCTACAATAATGTCGCCCCTAACAGGGCTAAAATAAAATTACATTTTCCGTCTATAATAATGTCGCCCCTACAGGGCTTAAATAATATTACCTAGTCATCGGTTGACAAACCTTACAAGGAATTATTAGGAGAGAGAAGAATAAAAATTATTCGAGCAATTTTATACCTACGATTTTGAGCTGATCATTATCCACCTCTGCCGGAGCATCCATCATCATATCTCGGCCGTTGTTATTTTTCGGGAACGGAATTACATCGCGGATGGTATCGCCGCCGGCCATCAACATCACCCAGCGGTCAAAACCAAATGCACATCCGCCATGCGGCGGGGCTCCATATTGAAAAGCATTTACCATGAAACCAAAACGTTTTTCTTTTTCCGCTTCGCTGAATCCCAGAATGGAAAATATTTTTTCCTGCAATGCTTTGTCATGCACACGAATGCTGCCGCTCAATATTTCATTTCCGTTCATCACCAGATCATAGCTCTGTGCACGCACGCGCAGCGGATCACTGTCCATATATTGAAAATCATCCGGATGCGGTGAACAGAACGGATGGTGCGCAAATATCGGTTCACCGGTATTTTCATCGGGTTCGAATAAAGGCATATCCACCACCCAGAAAACACTCCACTTATTTTTATCGATCCAGTTCTCCCGCTTTGCCATTTCAAGGCGTAATTCGCCGAGCACCTTTCGCGTCTTTGAAACTTTATCGGCAACGATCAGAAGAAGATCTCCTTTTTCTGCATCGAATATTTTTCCGATCTCTGCTAATTTTTCTGCGGAGAAAAATTTATCTACCGATGATTTTATACTTCCGTCCTGCGCAAATTTTATATATATCAATCCGCCTGCACCCCGCTGCGGCGCTTTCACAAATTCCGTTAATTCATCGATCTGCTTGCGCGAATATTCACTGCATCCTTTTGCATTGATACCGGCAACCAATCCGTTTTGCGCGATCACCGTGTTGAATACCGAAAATTCTGTTCCGCTCACAACTGCATTCAGGTCCTGAATTTTACACCCGAATCGCAGATCGGGTTTATCACTGCCGTAATATTTTATCGCATCGAGATACGGTAATCTTAAAAAATCGGGCAGGTCAATATTTTTTGTTTTTTTGAAAACATGTTTCGTCATCCCCTCAAACATATTCCATACATCTTCCTGTCGCACAAAACTCATCTCACAGTCGATCTGCGTAAATTCAGGCTGACGGTCCCCACGCAAATCTTCATCCCTGAAACATTTTGCGATCTGATAATAGCGGTCCATTCCGCTCACCATTAATAATTGCTTCAAAATTTGCGGACTTTGCGGCAATGCATAAAATAATCCCGGCTGCAACCGCGACGGCACCAGAAAATCACGTGCACCTTCGGGCGTTGATTTAATTAAATTCGGTGTTTCTATTTCAACAAATCCTTCAGCATCCAGATATTCTCTTACTGCCTTCAGCATATTTGCACGCAGCATCAGTCTTTTCTGCATCTGCGGACGACGCAGGTCGAGATAACGGTATTTCATACGCAATTCCTCACCGCCATCGGTCTCATCCTCCATCGTAAACGGCGGAAGTTCTGATGCATTCAGTATCTGCAGTTCGCCAACGATGATCTCAATTTCACCGGTAGGCATATTCGGATTTTTGTTTGAGCGCTCTGCAACAGTTCCGCTTACACGGATAACATATTCACGTCCGAGTTTCCGGGCCTCACTGCATAATGCCGGATTTGTTTCCATATTGAACACGAGTTGCGTAATACCGTACCGGTCGCGAAGATCCACAAATGTCATCCCGCCAAGGTCGCGGCTTTTATTTACCCAACCGGCAAGGGTGACTGTCATTCCCTGCTCCTTCATTCCCAATTCACAGCAATGATGTGTACGATAATACGTTGAACTCTGCATATCCATTGATTTCTGCACAAAAATAAGGGTTAGATCGAATGTTAAGACAACGGGAAATTGGTTTAGTCTGATTTTTTTGCTATATTTGCTATAATTTTATAACTCAAATTTATCATATGAAAAATTTACTGGTTATTGCACTCATGATACCGATGGTGTCATTTGCACAGGAGTTTATCGAGTTACAACCACATTATGATGATGGAAATAATACCTATATCCGAAGTGGTGCGCCGACTGATCCGGCGGTCGCAGCTGCTGACCTGGCGGCTTATACATGGACATGTGGCGGAGATCTCTGCCTGGGCAGGGGTTTGTTCACCTTTGATCTGGATAATGTAGTAAGCGGTTCAACCATAATCTCGGCTACGCTTTATTTATATGTAAATGCCACTACTGCACTGGGCTTCGGCAGTGATGAGCCACAGGCAGGAACTAATGCCGCGCATATTTTCAGGGTAACGGAGGACTGGGATTATGCAACAGTTACCTGGTCAACCCAACCTTCAATTTCAATGGATAACGCAGTTGCGCTGGAAGAAAGTACCGATCCGTTTCAGGATTATACTGTCGATGTTACAGCCCTCATTCAGGACTGGATCGATGATCCGGATAATTCATTCGGTATGACATTGCGTCTGGATGATGAAGTGAATTATTACAGCAGCATGCTTTTCTGTTCATCCTTCTATCCGGATGAAGCAAAACACCCTAAATTATCTATAAACTATACATTACCGTTAGGAGTTGAGGATATAGCTACACAGCAATTTTCACTTGCTCCAAATCCCTCCTCCGGTGACTGTATCATTCAATTGAATACGGAAACATCAACTCCTGACAGGATCGGATTGTATGATATTACAGGCAGATTATTGCAATGGATGCAGGTTGAGCCGGGCAGTAATTCGGTTGTTTGTTCAACCGCTGATCTTCCCGCCGGAATTTATTTTATTGAAGCAGGCGCACAGGGTTCCGGGAAACTGGAAGTCGTACATTAAATAGAATTTTATTAATCTTGCAGCAATTCGAATTATTTTTACATCCGGTAACACGAATTAAATAAATATATATGAAACAAATCCTCCTTTCATTGCTTATGATACCGATGATATCATTTGCACAAATTACCATTGACCTGCAACCGCATTATGATGACGGAAATAACACCTATGTGCGCAGCGGAACACCCACTACTCCCTGTGTTGGAGCAGCAGATATGACGGCGTATGCCTGGACCTGCAGTGGTGATCTTTGCATCGGGCGCGGACTATTCACGTTTGATATGGAAAATGTTCCGGCCGGCTCTGAGATAGTATCCGCTACATTATATCTCTATGCGAATACATCCACTGCAATCGGATTTGGTGGCGCTGAACCGCAAACCGGCACAAATGCCGCTCATATTTATCGTGTTACTGAGGATTGGGATTATGCAACCGTCACGTGGACAACACAACCGGATATCTCCATGGTAAATGCAGTTGCTATGGATGAAAGTACTGACCCTGTAGAGGATTATGTTTCAGATGTAACAGCACTTATTCAGGATTGGGTAAATGATCCGGAGAATACTTTTGGATTAACGATTCGCCTCGATGATGAAGTAAATTATTATACAAGTCTGATATTTTGTTCATCCTTTCATTTGGATGAATCCCTGCACCCGAAATTATCCGTAACATATATTGCACCGGTAGGTGTGGAGGAAATTGCAGCGCCGCAATTTTCAGTTGCACCCAATCCATCTAATTCTTCCTGCACTATTTATTTTGAAAATGCAGTTACACAGGAGCAGATCGGCATTTATGATATAACCGGAAAATTAATGCAATGGGTGCAGGTTCCTGCCGGAAGTAACTCCGTTGAATGTTCAACAGTTGAATTGCCTTCGGGATTATATTTTATCCATTCCGCCAATTCCGGATCAGATAAACTGCAGGTTAACCATTAAATAATTGAAATTAATATCCCAGGGCGGTGTCGTTTCCACGCGGATCGGCGCCGCCTTCTTTTTTACCGTTATCGTGGATAAGAATCGCATCCACGCGGCCCATTGCTTCGCGTCCCGTAATTGTATAACCCTGCTTTTTTAATGCGGCTATCAATAGCGGATCAACATCATTCTCCACTTTAATTTCATCCGGCAGCCATTGATTATGGATGCGCGGAGCGTTGATGCTTTCCTGCATGGTCATATCAAATTCTGTTACGTTTACAATATTCTGAAAAACACTGGTGATGATCGTACTTCCGCCGGGGGAACCAATTACCATAAATAATTTATCCTCCTTCAGTACGATCGTAGGTGTCATGCTGCTCAGCATGCGTTTTCCGGGAGCAATGGCATTTGCCGTGCCGCCAATCAATCCATATAAATTTGGCTCACCGGGCTTTGCGCTGAAATCGTCCATTTCATTATTTAAAATAAATCCGCATCCTGCAACCGTAATGCGCGATCCGTAGCTGTCATTCAGAGTAGTTGTGATCGCGACAGCATTTCCGAAAGGATCGGTGATACTGAAATGTGTGGTCTCTTCACTTTCATAACCGGGAAATGTTCCGGCTTTTATAGCGTTTGCAGGTGTGATTTTCACGGTATCAATTCCCTGCATACGAAATTTTGCATATTCTTTTGAGATCAATTCATTTTGCGGCACTTTGAAATAATCCGGATCACCCAGCCAGGTGCTTCTGTCGGCATACACACGCTTTTCTGCTTCCGTCATAATATGTACGGTGTTGAGTGACTGAAAACCCCATTTTTTCAAAGGTTGATCTTCAACCATATTTAATAATTGTATCAAAGCGATCCCTCCGCTCGATGGTGGCGGCATACTGATAATGGTATAATTTTTATACGTGCCGGTAACCGGAGTGCGCCATGCACTATGATAATTTTTGAGGTCCTCTTTTGTGATAATGCCGTTATGATTTTTCATTTCGGCCGCGATTTTTTCCGCAACATTTCCTTCGTAAAATCCCGCCCTTCCGTTTTTCTGAATTTCGATCATTGTTTGCGCAAGGTCAGCTTGAATAAGTGTATCTCCTTCATTCCATTTTGTTTTAATAAAATAATTTTTCCCCTTATTTAAATTTTTCAGTTCCGTTTGCATGCCCGTGAGATCCGCCGCCTGCATTTTCGTGATCGGAAATCCATGTATGGCCAAATCGATCGCCGGCTGAACCAATTTTTCCCAGGGCATGGATCCGTATTTCTGATGTGCTGTCCACATGCCGTCTACACTTCCGGGGACGCCGGAAGCAAGATGTGTATTTTCGATAAGATGCCTGTCCACTTCCTTTGTTTTCGGATCAAGAAACATATCTTTTGATGCTCGCTCCGGTGCCTTTTCCCGGAAATCCAGTGCATTTATTTCTCCGTTTGCCATGCGTGTCACCATAAATCCTCCGCCACCGATATTACCTGCGTTCGGATATACAACAGCCAAAGCGAATTGCACTGCAATAGCAGCATCGACAGCATTTCCGCCAGCCTGCATGATCGCCAAGCCCACTTTTGTCGCTTCGGGATGCGCGGTTACAACCATTGCCGAATCACCGATCGCACCATGTGTTCTGCCGACAAGAAATTCTTTTTCATCTGATGGAGCAACTGTCTGTGCTGAACGTTCGGAACCGGATGAACAGCTCAGAATCCATAAAAACGAGATAAGGAAAATACGCATGAGGCGAAATTAGAGGAAAATTGAGAAAAGAGAATTGAATTGTGGTTGGTTTTGAGGTGTTTCACGCAGAGGTTAAAATAATGCATGAAGAGGAGCAGGGGGCGCAGAGGCTTCTGACGAAGCTTGTAATAAAGGGAATTCAT
>CAYTFT010000177.1:0-6010 GCA_964437155.1 uncultured Chitinophagales bacterium
TAAAAGAATTGTTCCCGGAAAAAATTAATCTCTCACATCCGTGAGTTCTACCACCACACCTGTCATACAAACACTTGCATTATTTGTTAGCTGATATTCGATGCGCACTTCATTGCCATCAACGAGGTCAACAGAAAAATCGGAAAGATTTTGCGGTTCAAGATAATTGCCGTTATTGAGTTCAAGCACCCATCCGCAGCCATCCAGTCCGTTAAAATCCCGCAAATAAGCGGTATCGTGCTCGGGGTCTAGCGGATCGTGCGCGCATCCGGAAAAAATCATAAGGGAGACAAATATGACCGCCTGAAAGATCATAACATGTTTCATAGTATGCTGATTTATTTAAAAAATACTTCGTATGTCAGTGTAAAACCCGCCGAATACACCGCTGAATATAAAATGAAATCCGCAACATAATTCAGGAAGGGCCGTTTATCGGAAAATTCAAGCGCACCCAGTGTCACGAGATTTAATTTATTGATCGTCCTGAACAGGTGATACGCATCGGTGGAAAATACAAATACAGTGGTGGAACCGAAAAATTTCTCGCCCTGCGCCGGATCGTTATGCATGTATTTATTTGTCCAGCTTTCGTACGGATTCCAGTATTGTTCATTGGCATCGGGAAATTTATTTTCAAAGGCATAATAATGGGCGTATAAGGTTTGCGAAACGCCATCGCACATGCCGGCGAAAAGGGCAAACGGCACAGTGATCTGTGGTTTGTTGAGTTCGATATTTCCGATCTTGCCGATCTGAGCAAATGCAACATTTCCCAGAAGGAGTAAGCCAATAATAAATCGCATAGTAGTATGTTTAAGCGTTAGTGTATGTTGTGCCTGAAACTAAATTTCTTCCTAAGATAAAATTACTTTTACAGGATGCCAAATTTTGAAGAAGGGTATATTAAATACAAGATGTTCTGGGAGCCGGGAAACCTTCCGCCGCACGTGTTGCCGGGTGAACTCATTGATTGCCGCAACAGACTGAAGGCGCTCGGGTTGATCGGTGTATATGCTGACGGGATCGGATATGGAAATATTAGCGCCCGGGTTGGAGGAAACGATACATTTATAATTTCGGGAACGCAGACAGGCCATCTCGAAAAGTGCTCAGAAATGGATTTCAGTCTGGTATCCAGCTTCGATACCGAAAAAAATGAATTGCATTGCCGCGGACCCGTAAAAGCATCTTCGGAGGCATTAACACATGGTGCGATCTACAAATCCGATGTATCTGCACAGGTGGTAATACATGTGCATCATTCGGAATTATGGACACGTTTATTACATACGGTTACAACCATTGATGCATCTGTTCATTACGGAACCCCCGCAATGGCAAATGCAATTACACAGGAAATATTGCATTCACCCGTGCTTATGAAAAATAAGATTTTTGTAACTGCCGGACATAAGGACGGCGTTTTTGTTTACGGCAAATCTTTTACATCTGCCTATGGCCGGTTAATGAAATATTTTAATGCGTATGGAAAATCCTGACACCAGAAATTGATCAAAATGCATCGATCTTATCCTTCTACAAATAACGGGTAATGTAATGCACCGATAATCCTTTTTTCAGAAGCGATTGTATACATGTTTTCAATTGCTGATCTTCCTTCATCACCAAGCTCAACCGTAAATGTGTTCACATAGAGGTCAATATGTTGTCGCATAACGTGCTCATCCATTTCCTGTGCATGCTCTCTTACATAAGGCATTGATGAAGATGTATTTTCCATAGCATACAGAACACTTCTGCGTAAACAATCACTCACCTGAATTTTAATTTCAGCAGGAAGATCGCGCCGGATACAAATTCCACCCAGCGGAACAGGAAGCTGATATTTATTTTCCCACCATTCGCCGAGATCTGCAATTTTTAATAATCCCTTTTTTTCGTACGTAAATCTGTTCTCATGAATGATGAGTCCGATATCGATTCTGTTTTCCAGCAATGCATTTTCAATTTCCGAAAACACCATTTCTTTTTTTGTTGCCGCTTCAGGAAAAGCGAGCGACAATAAAAAATTTGCCGTTGTCATTTTTCCCGGTATACCGATCAGACAAAATTCTATTTTTGAACGGGGGATCGGGTCCTTTGAAATGAGCAGCGGTCCGCAGCCTCTGCCCAATGCCGAACCGGACGTGAGCAATTGATACGCATCACTTACATATGCAAAAGCATGATAGCTCAGTTTGGTGATATCGAGTTCACCTTCCATTGCCTTTCGGTTCAGCGTTTCAACATCGGCATGGATGATCTCAAATGTCAGATCACCTGTATCTATTTTTTGATGGATGAGCGCATCAAAAATGAATGTATCATTCGGACAAGGTGAATAGCCCAGTGTAAGTTTCATGCCGTGCAGTCTGATAGGAGTTTTTGCAAAAAGTTATTCAGATTTTCAACAGCAAGGTTAATGTTCCAATTATCCTTATTCCGTTTTTCGACCTTATTACTTACAGATCTGATCTGCATGAAAGGAACCTGTTGCATCAGACAGCAATAAAAAAAGGAAGCGCCTTCCATGGATTCGGTATCCGGATGATATTTTTCTGTGATCCGGCGGATGCCGGTTTCATTTCCATGCACTGTTTCCACAGTAATGCCCGTTGCGGTTTCCAGCGCATGTAAGGAAGGATACGGAAATGTTTGTTTATTAATGAGCCAGCCCTGTTCGTAGGGAAATGTATTCGCATCCATCAATCCTAATTCAAAGACATCATGAAATAATGTTCCATCCTCGGCACCGCATTGTGCAAACCGCTCCTTCACTATATGCAGCACTTTTCCTTTTTCAAATGTATCGCCGAATGCACCACAAATTCCCGCCTGTATGCAAAGGTCAAATTGTTCCATCGCAAGGGTATTCCCAATATGGTAGGTCGCATTATTGATGCCCGCACCCGTAATGAGCAGATCAATTACGGCATTACCCGAACGAATGCCCGCCGCGGTAAATCCCTGTCCTGTCGAAACCGGATCAATACCATGTGCCGCTAAAAACGGAGCTATCTCCGGTGTTGTTGCGGCAACTAACAGGATCTTCATGGTGCGAAGTTACGCTATGGCGCGGAGGATAAATAAAGGAAAGGATTGGAATCAGATGCAAACGTACTTGCAGGCAGTTGCTTTTTTCACGAAAGCAGAAGCATACATACTGAAAACAGCATGAGGAAAACAAGTAAAAGTTTATACGGTAATTTCAAATGCAGGAATACAACCAGTATTTTATTTTACTGGATCACCACTCTTCCCGATGCAAGCACACCATCTTCATCACTCAGCTTATATACATAAATTCCTTCCGGTAAATTATTGCGTTCAATGATCGCAGTATTTTTTCCTGCGGGAATGAAAATATGCTCCACCGCATCACCATTCGCATTGTAGAGTGATAATGTTTTGGGTGAAATATAGGCGGGATTAAATACCAGCTTCGCTGATGTATGCAACGGATTCGGAAATAATTTCGCATCTATTTCCGGTTCCGGTGTTACAGCGAGCGGGTCAAACGGCTCGTAATCAATATAATCGACATCGGTGCAAACACCCGGAATATTTATATCCAGCCATTCGGAGCGCAATTGCATATAGGTTTTGAGATAATCTATTTCTTCTTCGTATGTATCGCCGACAAAATAATTCCAGTTTACATAAACGCCGAGAATATCCCATTTTTCGAAATTACGCGTCTGCGCTTCATCGAGATATGCAGCGACAGAATCGATCCATGCATTTATTGAATCTGTGTTCAGAATGCCGGCACGTAAATGTTCCCAACGGCAGCGTAACGTTCTGGTATAAATAGTGTCTTCAAGCATGCGGGGCCACCATGCCGGAGGCTCGGTGGTGAAACTCGGACAAACATCTGCAAAATTATATTGCCAGCCGGTTGTTAAATAGGCATCACAATAATCTGCATTTCCGTACGACAAATTAAAATCCCACATGGGTCCGCAACTCAGTTTACCGCCCTTGCTGTCTTTATCCTTATACATAAAACTGCTTGACCGGTATCCGTCGACAGTTCTTCCTAATTCCTGCATAATAAAAAAATCGATGAACGACAGCACGTTTGTATATGCGCGAAATCCTGTTGCCGGATCATCGAAATCGGGACCGTATACAATATCTTCAAAAGTTGTAACATAATCCTCCATATATTGCATCTGCTCATCGGTAAGTTCTACATCTTCAGGGTCGTGATACTGATACAATAATTTATATTGATAAGGAGAGGTCCATGTTGTGGTGCTATTGCCCGTGAGTTTATCAATTTTAATAATATATCCGCCGGTGAGTGAATCTCCGGCAATATCATCAGCATCAACACGCGCAATGTCGACACGGTCATCATCGCGTTTCACTCTTTCCAGTAATGAATAAACGCCAAGATATTGCCCGTCCATTACCAGCTCACAATAAACATGTCGCGGAGACCAGGGCTGCATCCGTTCAAATAAACTGTAGGTAAGTTCATTGCGCATTAATGTTTTATCGGGATAAGCGCCATATAAGATCCAGTCATTTTCCTTCGGCATACCCAGCAATGAAACATTTAATTTCAATCCGATACTGTCGCGTGTTTCCACACCGTACGATTTTTTTGGATATTGTTGTGACGTTGAACCACGCAATTCGATGCCAATGGTACCATTATAATCATTATACGGATCGGTCATATAATTACGGATGCCGGGCCCGTTGTCGATAATACCCATATCGACATTGACCTTGATATCATCCTGAATGGTTTGTCCCCCGGTATTGATAACAATGATCGGTAAATTGGAATCAGTAAAAGCCTGAGCACACAGACCAAGGCAATAAAGAATAGCTGTAAAGAGGAGTAAAGGTTTTCGCATCTGGCTGGCTGTTGATTACAAATTTATGTATTTGTATGCGGATTATACATGCTGTTTGCAGAAGCTGCCTTACCTCTGCTTCTCCGGCTTCACTGATTATCGTAATTTCGGTGGCAGTTTTTACCAAATATAAAAAATATGAAAAAGCAGATTCTCTTCATCGTTCTTCTCTCTTTTGTCACGTTAACTACGCAGGCAGCACAGAGGCAGTCATCTGCAGAAATGCAATTCGAAAAACCCGGTTGTCTGGCGCCGGCATGGCTATATGCTGACATGATAACAACCACCTCTGCCAAAGTGCATTGGAATTATGTCGCCGGTGCAGCGCAATATCAGGTTTGGTACAGGGCGTATGCGGCGGGTGTTGTTATGCCATGGCAGAAGAAGAATACCACATCCACGTTTAAGACACTCACCGGGCTTACTCCCGGGACGTATTATCAATATCAGGTAAGGGCAGTATGTGCCGATGGAACATTGAGCCCTTTTTCACCGATTTTTGGTTTTACCACATTGATGCGTCAGGGTACGGCGGATGGAGGTCCTGGCATTTCCATTTTCCCTTCACCTAATACAGGCGATTTCACGATTTCACTGGATGCATTTACCGGTAATACGAGTATTGAAGTCTTTGATCTCAGCGGACGATTGATACTGAAAGAAGAAATACAAATAGATACGCAAAAATTTGACCTGCCGGTATCACTGGAGTCCTTTACCGGAATTGCCATGATCCGCGTTTCCGACGCATCTCATTCGGTTATTGAAAGAGTGCTGGTGCAATAACAGGAGCGATCTGAAAATAAAAAAATATCCTGATGGGAATAATTCTTCCATCAGGATATTTTTTTTGATATTATTTAACCGGTTCCTTTAATTCGATAATATTAAATGCTGTGTCCATTACGACAACAGCGTTATGCAGGAAATTATTTTTATCTGTATACTGAAACGGAAGGTTCCATCCATGTAACTGCGGCTGAAAATTTTTAATGTACGTCTGCAATTTCTGCGACCAGTATGTGGAACTGTCTGAATACAATCCCGACTTTTTAAAATCGGAGGGCAGATATTGTTCCGCGAATGTGATAAAAGTATTTGCTTTTGCCATATACAGATCCATCGAATCCTGGCTG
>CAYTFT010000178.1:0-6009 GCA_964437155.1 uncultured Chitinophagales bacterium
ATGGTGTTGGGAACAGGTATTTTAATGGGCGGTGCATGGGCATATGAATCACTCAGCTTCGGCGGATTCTGGGCATGGGATCCGGTGGAGAATGCCTCACTTATTCCATGGCTCATTATTGTCGGCGCTTTGCATACACTTGTTATCGCACGATCAACAGGACATGCCATGCGCTCTGCTTATATCATGACATTCCTCGCGTTCTGGTTTGTTTTATATGCATCCTTTCTTACACGCAGCGGAATTCTCGGCAGCACAAGTGTGCATGCATTTGTGGAAGAAGGATTAACGAATCACCTCACTTTATTTTTATTCACGTTCATAATTCTTTCCGGGATTCCGCTGATCCGTAATTGGAAGAAAATCCCGAATATCGAAAAGGAAGAAGCTGTTTCATCACGCGAATTCTGGATGTTTGTGGGATCGCTGGTTTTATTGTTTTCAGGAATTCATGTTATTTTCTTCACGTCCATTCCGGTATATAACGTACTGATCGGGCATTTTAATGATTTGTTTGGTACGGGAATCAGAAACGACCTGAGTAAGCCAAATGATGAAATTCATTTTTATACCGGAGTGCAGATCTGGGTGGGAATATTAATTGCGTTGCTGACAGGTTTTGGGCAATTCATGAAATATAAAACAACAGACAAGCGCAGCTTTTTTGTTTCGATTGCCCTTCCTGCCATCCTTGCACTGGTTGCTGCCGTGATCAGTTCCATCGCTTTGGATAAATTATGGCATATTACAGCGGACAGGGGAATCTTCGGACTAATTTCCTCCTTCGGACTTTTATTCTTTACGGCATGGTTCGCAGTGATCGGAAATTTCCAATATCTGATCAAAGTATTAAAAGGGAAGATCCGCATCGCCGGCGGTTCGGTCGCACATATCGGTTTTGGTGTTTTATTATTGGGGATTTTGATTTCGAATGCGGGACAAAAAGTAATTTCCATAAATCAATTTAAAGGGCAACTGGAGGCAAGTGGAATGGATGCGGATTTTGCACGCGAAAATGTGCAATTATTAAGAAACCGTCCGCTTCCGCTGCAGGGATATGTTGTTACGTATTTAGGCGACAGCATTGAAGGCGGCGCCACTTATTATAATTTATTGTTTCAGAAATTTGATCCCGAATCCAACGCGCTGCTGCAGGAATTTACAGTGCATCCATATTTATTGATGGATACAAAAATGCAGCAATTAGCGCCTAATCCCGACACAAAACATTTCCTCACCTATGATGTATTTACCCATGTATCGTCATTGCCGGGCGATGGTGCAAAAAATGCACCTCCTTCCGTAAGTATTGATACTGTTTCTATCGGTGATACGATTCAATTCGGCACAGGATTTTTTGTCTTTAATGAGGTGAAGCGCTATACCGGAAATGCAGATACACTGGGTGCCGGAGCAAGGCTTACTGCTGTTGTGGGTAAAGCAACAGAAACACTCGAACCGAAGTATACCATTTCACTTTCAGGAAATACAGTTCAGCAGGGAACATCAGCATCGCAACTGGCAAATGTGCAGATCACTTTTGCAGGAATTTTACCTGATCAGAATAAATTTATTTTCAGTGTGGCCGATGGTACAATGAATAACGACTGGATAGTGATCAAATCCATAATATTTCCTATGATCAATCTGGTCTGGATCGGGATGACAGTTATGGCAATTGGATTTCTGATCAGCATTTTACGCCGCAACAGAAAGAATAAGATTTCACAATCGTAAAAGAATGGCAATTCAATCCATAGCGATCATCGGAACCGGTAATGTTGCCTGGCATCTTGGAGCAGCTTTCCGCAATGCAGGCATACGCATCGTGCATATTGCAGGACGCACACCGGAACATGTGCAGGATCTTGCCGTTCATCTGGGTTGTAATTCAGTCTCCGATATATCCGAATCATTACCCTATGCAGATCTTTATCTGATCGCTGTAAAAGATGATGCTATCCATGAAACAGCAAAGACAATTTATAGTCCGGGCAGATTACTTGTGCATACTTCCGGCGCTGTTCCCATACTGGATATTCAATACGGTTCCGATGCCGCCGGTGCAATCTGGCCGATGCAGACTATCACCCGCAGCAATGAAATTAATTTCAGCAATACATTGTTTTCTATAACCGGAACAGATAGTGATACGAATACATTATTAACGGAACTTGCGGATAAAATTTCATCACGCGTAATCGTTGTTTCGGATGAGCAGCGCGCAACTATGCATATGGCTGCAGTCTGGATCAATAATTATACGAATCACATGTTCGACATTGCATTTGAACTGCTGCTTAAAAGGGGATTGTCGCTGGAACTTTTTTTTCCAATGATAGAAGAACATGTACATAAGTTAAAATCCATGCCGCCGGGACAATTACAAACGGGCCCTGCCAGAAGAGGCGATATGGCAACTTTACAAAAGCATTATAAAATGCTTGAGGGTAATCCCGAATGGCAGCGTTTATATGAGACAATTGCACAAAGTATTTTACATAAATTTCTGAGTCAATAAATTTGACTTTTATTAAAGGCATATGGTAACGATCCGATTTGTTTTTGAAGACGGCAGCGATCCGGTAGAAGTGCAGACTGAGTCAGGCTACACCATCCTCGAAACAGCACTGATGAACAATATTAAACTCAATCATAACTGCGGAGGTGTGTGTGCATGCAGCACCTGCCATGTATATGTTGAAAAAGGAATGGAAACATTGCCGGAAACAACCGAAAAGGAGGAAGATTTTATCGACCGTGCACGCGATCCGAGATTAAATTCCAGACTGAGTTGTCAGTGTGATCTGCTGGAGGACGGTGCCTATATCGAAGTAATCGTGCCGGATCAATCCACTATTATTGCATCATAAAATTCAATTCTATACGTTTACATTATGCATCATTTCGAAGAACCACCCATTTACTGGAACGACCACGAAGACATTGCACTGAAATTATATGAACGGTTTGGCGATGCATTCGGCGAGCCGAAAATTTACAGACTGCGGTTTACGGATCTGATCGAATGGGTCCTGGAAATTCCTGAATTCAAAGGATTGCGCGAGGATTGCAATGAAGGGCATCTTGAAATGATCCAGAGTGCCTGGGTATATGAGTGGAGGGATAATCAATAACCGATAACCCGGCGCATTCTTTTCCTGAATTTATTAACCTGAATCTGCATGAATATTCTCGCTGTTATTAAACTTGTGCGCCCTGTCAATCTTTTCCTGCTGGGACTCACGCAATATTTTGTCGATATATTTATTCTTCAGCCCAATTTTAATACTTACGGACTGCACTTCACATTTGATGAATTCCATTTTTTTCTTTTAGTACTTTCCACACTGTTGATTTGTGCCGGTGGTTATGTGATCAACGATTATTTTGATGTGCAGATAGACACCGTGAATAAACCCTCCAAAGTGATCATCGGGAAATCTGTTTCCAAAACACAGGCATTTAATATTTACATGTTGTTATCCTTTACAGGAATTGCCTTGGGTGCATATTTGAGTTTAAAAGCAGATTTCTGGAAACTGGTAACGATCCATGTGATCGCAATGGCGATCTTATATTTTTATTCTGCCACTTTTAAACGGACACCACTTATGGGTAATATACTCGTTGCATTAATGTCCGCACTCAGTATTTTACTCATTCTTGCTTTCGAACCGCATTTATATTATCTCGAAAGACCCGGCGATTTTTATATTGCCGGTTTGTGCACGCGCTTCATTACCGGGATAAGCTTTTTTGCTTTCACACTTACCATGGTGCGTGAAATTGTGAAAACAATGCAGGATGTTACCGGCGACAGGCAATTTAATGCGCGCACAATTACTGTTGCCTGGGGAATATTACCGGCAAAAATTATTGCGCTTGTTTTTATTCTGCTCACATTAGGCGCATTTGGATATCTGTATAATACTATTCTGGATACTGCTGAACCGGCGTATCTCATCTATATTATCTGCATGGGACTCTTTCTTATTTTTATTGGTGTTCGCATTGTAATGGCTCAACATACTTTGCATTATAAACGGATTAGCCTGCTTGTTAAACTCGCGATGTTTGCCGGGATCTGTATCATGCCTTTATATTATTTTTTGCAATTTTGACAGATGCCGATCGTATTAGCATCAGGGTCACCGAGAAGAAGCCAGATCTTAAAAGATGCAGGTTTTGATTTCACTGTTTTAAGCTTGGATGTGGATGAACGTTTTCCTGCCGGCATGCCTGCAGTGAATGTTCCGCTTATGCTCGCACAGCGTAAAATGCAGGCTGCTCAGCAGCATGTTTTTCCGGAGGATATTATTATTACCGCTGATACGGTGGTCGTTCTGGAGGATACCATTATCGGGAAGCCGGAAGACAGGAATGATGCCTTCGGGATTTTGCGATCATTATCGGGTAAAAAACATACGGTAATTACCGGAATTTGTATTGCAAAGGGACATACACATGTGGATATAGAGGTTTCTACCGCTGTGTATTTCGAATCGTTGTCAGATGAGGAGATCGGTTTTTATCTCGATACATTTCAACCCTATGATAAAGCGGGTGCATATGCAATTCAGGAATGGATCGGTATGAATAAAATTTCCCGCATCGAAGGGGATTATTATAATGTGGTGGGATTTCCTATGAGCAAAATATTTCCGGTGCTGAATACTTTCCTGTCGCTGAAATCAGGTGAATAAATTATGCATGCTGCGGCTATCAGGCAGGTGTGTGCAATAAAAAATTTGCAGTAATATCAGAAACTTTCGGGGCGGATCAGAATAATCCGTATAACTCAGCATTGACGCGCTGTATTACATCACCCAGGTCTTCGGCATTTTCCGCAAAGTTGCAGTTATCAATATCAATTACCAGCAATTTCCCGTGTTTGTATTTTGCGATCCACGCTTCGTAATATTCATTCAGCCTGCGTAAGTAGTCGAGACGCAGATTATCCTCATATTCACGTCCCCGTTTCTGGATCTGATTTACAAGAGCCGGAATGGAAGCACGCAGATATATAAGCAGATCTGGCGGAGAAACCAGCGAAGTGATGGAATTAAATATCTCTGCATAATTCTGAAAATCACGCGTGCTCATTAAGCCCATTGCATGGAGATTCGGAGCAAAGATCTGCGCATCCTCATAAATGGTGCGGTCCTGAATAATGGTTTTATTTCCTTTCTGAATATCGAGTATCTGCTTGAACCGCGAATTCAGGAAGTAGATCTGTAAATTAAATGCCCAGCGCGGCATATCCTGGTAAAAATCGTAGAGGTAGGGATTGTTTTCAACGTCTTCAAAATGTGTTTCCCAGTTAAAATGTTTCGCCAGCAATTGAGTGAGTGTGGTTTTTCCTGCACCTATATTTCCGGCAACTGCAATATGTTTCACCACTCTTTTTTCACTCTCTTTCGGTGTAATGATATGTACCGGTTTTGAGGCAGTTGCTTTTCCTGTCTGCACGCGTGTCGTCTCATTTTTTACAGCGGGCTTTTTGGGCGCCGGAGCCTGTTTGGCCGCCTTCGTTTTTTTAACCGGTTTACTGGATTTAGCCATTGTTGGTTTCGTTTGTTCGCTTTATAAATAATCGGGTTACTGTATTTGCAAAATATTGCAGGAGGGATTAAAAATAATTAATTCCCATAATTTTTCTTACTTCATCGATGGTTTTTTGCGCATTTTCCCTTGCTTTTTCACCGCCTTCCTTCGCCACCTTGCGCAGATACGGTGTATCTCCCATCAACTGATTGATGCGTTCTCGGAAAGGTGCAATAAAACGGATCATATCTTCCGCCAGTTGTTTTTTCATGTCCCCGTACCGGATGGTGCAACCGTTGTAGGCATCCTCAAAATGCTGAACGGTATCGTGGTTGCTTACAATTCCCATCAGCGCAAAAAGATTCTGTATCTCCTGGGGTTTTTCCTGATGCATCTGTGTAGGGCCACTGTCGGTTTTTGCGCGCATAATTTTTTTCCGGATACTTTCTGCTTCTTCATTCA
>CAYTFT010000179.1:0-5998 GCA_964437155.1 uncultured Chitinophagales bacterium
ATTATTTTATATCGTAAGGCTTTTTATTTATCATACAGAAGCATTACAAAAAAACGAACCGGAGCGATCCATACTTGCAGAACAATTCACAATAATGGAAAAAAGGCTGATGCATATCATCGGCACACCTTCGATGGTACTTGCCATAGGCACAGGCATCGGGTTGGTTTCGCAACATACGGCATTTCTGCAGGAAGGCTGGTTCCATGTGAAGCTCACGTTTGTGATTTGTGTAATTGTTTATCATTTTATTTGCCTGCGGCTGATAGGTAAACTGGAAAAACGGACAGCGACATCTTCCTCAAAACAATTGCGGTTATTTAATGAGCTCGCAACGGTATTATTAGTTGGAATTGTTTTCCTGGTGGTATTAAAGAATATGCTGAACATGTTGTACGGACTGCTGGGATTGATCCTGTTATCGGTTGTTTTGATGATCGCCGTGAAATTGTACCGCCGGTCCAGAGAAAAAAATGCATAAAAAAAGCGGAACACTATCTGCTCCGCCTCAAAGTTCTTTGTGCCTTGTTTAAAATACCCATCGTATCCCGAGCGCAGGGTCGAGTGAAATATCATTATCAATTGCATTGAGCAATCCGAATTGCGGAAGTGCATCAATCGATATCTGGATAGGGATCGATTGGAAATTATAATCGATACCGATCTGTCCGCCGGCATAGATCGTAAGTCCGTCCTGCCCTTTCCCAGTGAATTTTTCCTCTTCAACACCGAGAAAACCGACAGATGCGGAAGGCCCTACAAATACATTTAACCCGGAGCTCACTTCGAATACCCACTGGTAAGCGCCGGTGGCTCTCAGCCATGTGTAGTTGCTGCTGAAATCACCGGCAAGATTAATTTCCAGCCTGTTCTTTTTATTCAATCCGTGCTGATACGATATCCCGCCGCCCGAACCGAACCGCACACCCAGCGCATGCTCATTCACCTGTGCCTTTGCAGTATGCAGTGCAAAAAAGGCCATCATTACGATTAATAGTTTTTTCATACTTTATATTTTATGCAAATGGACAAAAAAGGAAGCAATTATCAAATGTGCTTATGAACACATCTAGTAAAGAAATGGACAAATCCGGCAGTCCGGTTAATGCCTTTGTTTAGATTGCTTTACAGGCAGATGCTGTTTTTCTGCGAAAGGATGCACGCGGGCAGCATATGCAGTAAGCCGCTTCCTGCAGGGTTTGCAGAGGTTATTTGTCAGTTTTATGTAAAAGCACCCTGCCTGCATACCAATGCTTCGGCAATTATGGTTTATCATCGCAGCACCGTTTGAAAACCCGTTCGGCGCACAGGCGGTACACAAAAAATTAATAGCAAATCAAAATAGAGGAAACCCTTTAAAAACCCGTTTTTAAAATTTCGTCTATATTTGCCAACTCTAACATTTTAAAAAAGGAATTTAAATCAAACCTTATGGCTCAGACAGCAGCAAAACCTACAAAAAAGACCGCCCAGGTTACTGGTCTTGGAATCATTGTGATCGTTATCAACCTGATCATCGGTATTATTTTCTACAAATTCGTTTGTGGTGATCCGGGTAACTTTAAAGAGAACGGAGACCCGAAACAAGGTAACTTCCTCGCTATCATTTATAAAGGAGGATTTATCGTGCCTGTGCTTTTCGCCCTTTTCCTTACAGTATGGGTATTCTTCTTTGAAAGATTAATGACCATCACCAAAGCAAAAGGAAACGGTTCCATTCAGGGATTTTTACAGAAGATAAAATTCCATCTTACCAATCAGGACCTCGACGCTGCATTAAAAGAATGCGACCGTCAGAAGGGTTCTGTTGCTAATGTGGTAAATGCCGGATTACATAAATATGCCGAAATGAAGGGGGATAAAATTGCTACTACCGAGCAAAAGATCCTCAACATCAGCAAAGAGCTGGAAGAAGCTACTGCACTGGAAATGCCGGCATTGGAAAAACATCTTCCGATCCTCGCAACCATCGCTTCCATCGGAACGCTGATCGCACTTCTCGGAACGGTATTAGGTATGATCAGAGCCTTCGCGGCACTCGCAACGGAAGGAACTCCTGACCCATCGGCACTTTCTGCAGGTATTTCTGAGGCGCTGGTAAATACTGCTATCGGTATCGGAACTTCTGCATTCGCTATCATTTTCTACAACGTATTCACCGGTATGATCGATAAACTGACCTATGGTATCGATGAGGTTGGTTTTACCATCACACAGACATTTGCTGCATCAGAAAAATAAATATTGAATCAGTGCACGTTTTTAGAATAACGAATACACGATGCCAAAAATCAAAATAAAACGAAGCAGTACCATAGTGGATATGACCGCTATGACTGACGTGTCGTTCCTTTTGTTAACCTTTTTCATTTTAACGGCTAAATTCCGTCCTGCACAACCGGTTGTGATAGATATGCCAAGTTCAGAATCACAGATCGTGGTTCCTGAAAACCTGATGGTCATCTCTGTTGACAAGGAAGGTAAGGTGTATTATTCGATCGAAAATCCGAAGATCCGGGTGGCAACGCTGCAGAATCTGAAGCAGCGGTATCAGGAAAATTATCCTGCACTCAAAACGCTTACAGATGCACAGATCGCCAATTTCGGGAATGTGGAGATGATGGGTTTTGATATCAATCAGCTTCCTCAGGTACTGGGTCTTTCTCCAGAAGAAGTTGCGGGCCTCCACGATTATCCGGGAGTACCGATCGATTCGACGAATAATCAGCTCCGCGACTGGATCCAGAGCGGGCGGTGGGCCGACAGGTTATACAAACAGGAAACCGGCGCTAAGGCAGATGATATCCGCGTAGCGATAAAGGGAGATAAAAATTCCAATATCAAAACGGTTCAGGAGGTCATTAAGATCCTTACCAACGAACCTGTCAATATCCATACATTTAATTTAATTACTACTTTGGAAGGTCCAATCAGCGGTGCCCCCGCCGAAGCGCCTGCCAAGTAAAAATGATATACAATGGCAGATATTCAAACCCCGGAGAAAGGGAGTCACAGTAAACACGGCAAAGGGAAGGTCAGGTCGAAAAAAATGTCGACCCGCGTGGACTTTACGCCCATGGTTGACCTTGCGTTCCTTCTCATCTCCTTCTTCATGCTTACCACAACACTTAACAAGCCTGTTGCCATGGAACTGAACATGCCCAAAAAGGATGATCAGGTGAAACAGGATGTGCGTGCCAGCCAGGTGATCAATCTCCTCCTCGACAAGGATGATAAGATCTGGTATTACGACGGGCAGGTGGTGTATGATATGCAAACCACCAACTATGGTGCGGAAGGCATTCGCCAGGTGATTTACAAAAAACAAAAGGAAGTCAATAAACAGTTTAACGATCCTGAAAAGCGTCCTATGATCGTTATCATCAAGATGACCGACGGCGCTACCTATAAAAACATGGTGGATATTCTCGATGAAATGGATATTACGGATACGAAAGTGTATGCCATTCAGGATATTGCCGCACTCGAACTGGAAGCCATCGCCAACGGAGGTAAATTAGAGCCGACCGCTGTTGAAGGTGAAAACTAATTTGGGATTTATGGAATTAATGAAATGTATACATCAATAATACAAACATTGCGTTATGATGGAAGATAACAAAAAGTATTTGAACCAGACCATGGATGAGATTGTCTTCGACAATCGCAACAAGGCCTACGGCGCTTTCTTTTTACGACAGCTGTCTAAAAAGAACACGGTGAAGGCCACCATCATTATGTTTGGTGTCAGCCTCGTTTTAACGGGATTTACAAAATTTGATCTGGGATTTCTCGGAAAAAGCAAGGATGAATTAACTATTGAAAGAGTGGTTACGCTTACGGAACCACCGCCGCTGGATGAAACGGCTCCGCCTCCGCCACCGCCGCCGCCACCACCGCCGCCGGTAAGGCCAACGGTTAAATTCGTGGAAATGGTTGTGAAAAAAGATGAGGAAGTGGCTGCTGATGAAGAAGTGGTGAAGATCGATGATATCAAATCGGAGATCTCTACGGTTAATCAGGAGGGAGATGAGGATGCTGAAGTGGTGATTGATAATCCGGTAGTTGTGGATGAACCGGTTGTGCAGCAGAAAAAAGTATATGAATTCCTCGAGCAGATGCCGGAATATCCGGGAGGTATCAAAAAATTATATGAGTATATCGGGAGCCATATCGATTATCCGAGAATGGCAAGAGATAATGGAATTGAAGGAACGGTTTACCTGAAATTTATCGTGGATGAGAACGGTGAAGTTTCTGATGTGCAGGTGTTACGCGGTATTGGTGCAGGATGTGATGAGGAAGCTGCCCGCGTAATCCGTTCCATGCCAAAATGGACACCGGGAAAACAGAATGGAAAACCGGCTGCCGTCTGGTATAAATTACCGGTGAAATTCACCCTCTCCGATTGATCTGATACAAATCGTATAATAAAACCATCTGCGGACACTCCAAAGATGGTTTTATTTTTATAGCGCCATGCTGAAAGAACTCTTCCGCCACCCTGTTTTACTGTTAAAATCCGTTGCCTCTGTAATGTATTTTATAATGGGATTGATCATTTTAGCCGGCAGAATTCTGGAAGAAGACCTGGGCAAAACATTTTCTATAGCGCTCGGAGTTTTGCTGGTAGTGTATGGCGCATATCGATTTTACAGAATTATCGGAGAATGGAGGGAATTAACAGAAAATACTGAGGAGTGAAAAACATTGGATCATATCTGTTGGGTACTCTGCTGCTTTTTGCATGCGGTATTACGGGATGTAAATCGGATTCTTTTGATAAACGGACGGAAAATCTCAATAAAGGGGAGCTTTCCATTTACGCCGATAACAGCTACCGCACCATAGTTACCGAACTTGTACGTTCCTATGAAAATGTATATCCGGAATCAAAAATTCATATCACATTTGCTGATGACCGTGCGTTGCTCGAAGCTTTACTCGCTGATAAAACGCGAATGGTGATCACGGGAAGAACTTTTTCTCCAGCCGAAATTGCTGCCATCGAAAAGGTAAATACCATACCGGTAGAACAGTTTGGAATCGCAACCGAGGCAATCGCAATAATTATGTCGAAAGACAGGACCGACACTGTGTTTGATCTCGATGAATTTTACAGAAACAGAGAATCGGGTTACCAGGGTAAATACATGCAAACACGGTTTGTATTCAATCAGGCAAATGAGGGCATAATAAGTGAACTTACCGGCGGTAATGCCCGGGCGGATGCAAATATGTTTTCCATGGACAATACCGATACGCTGATAAATTATATCGCGGCAACAAAAAATGCATTTGGATTTATTTCCTTTGCAGAAGTTTCCGACACCGATGACCCGGCCGTGAAAGCAATTTTAGAGAAGATTAATGTTGCATACGTGGGAAAAACAGATTCGACAGGTAAATATTCTTTGTATGCATTATCGCAATCCACGATTGCAGATCATACCTATCCGCTGCAACGGCAGGTTACCGTATTGAAAGGAAATATCCCCGAGCTGCTGGGCACGGGTTTTGTAAATTTCATGTATCGTAGTAAAGCTTCAAGGATATTATTAAAAGCCGGACTTATTCCGGTAAAGATGCCTGAAAGGCTTATCAATATACCAGAGTAAAACAAACCAGAAATGAAGATTATTAAATTATTGATCATCGCAGTTGTATTACAGCAGACTGCATTCGGACAGACGCTGCAGGATGCGAAGAAGGCGATCGAATCCGAATATTATTTCAAGGCAAAAAAGATATTACAATATATTAATACTACCGCCCCTACCGCCGAAAGTAATTATTATCTCGGAAACGTTTATCTGCTCACTGAAAAACCCGACTCGGCAAAATTTTATTATCAGAAAGCCGCTGACATTACCGGCGATACCAAAAATGCAGTTGGTTATGTTGCTATGGGAAAAGCCGACCTGCTGAATAATAATAAAACCGCTGCACAGGAGCATTTTGATGCGGCGATCAAGATCAGCAAATCTAAAAATGCAGA
>CAYTFT010000180.1:0-5978 GCA_964437155.1 uncultured Chitinophagales bacterium
TCTTTTACTTCATCCCACAAAGCAGCCTGACGCAATGAATTTTCGCAGGTTTCTTCCAGCGTTGCCTTATCATTTACCCCGCGGATGCGGAGGCCGTATACCACGTTTTCAAAAATTGTTTTCGGAAAAGGATTTGGTTTCTGGAAGACCATTCCAACTTCCTTTCTTAATTCTTCTACGCGCACCCGTTTAGCATAAATATTATGCTCATCGATCAGAATATGTCCATCCATTCTGAATCCGTCCACATAGTCGTTCATCCGGTTCAGCAAACGAAGGAAGGTAGACTTACCACAACCGCTTGGCCCGATGAACGCAGTAACTGTATTGGGCCTGATGCGCATGGAAATATTTTTCAGTGCATGAAATTCTCCATACCAGACATTTACATTATCTGCCGTTATTTTATAATTCATAATTACCACTTAACTTTTTTCTGCCATCTGTTCCGGAGAATAATGGCAATTCCATTCATAAAAAACGTGACGAGCAATAAAACGATGATCGCTGCGGCAGCATTTACGCCGAATTCCTTTTCCGGCCGGCTCACCCAGTTAAATATCTGCATGGGCAATACGGAATAATTATCGGTGACGGAAGTTGGAACAAAGGAGACATAGGTTGCTGCTCCAACAATAATTAAAGGAGCCGTTTCACCCACTGTGCGTGATAATGCGAGAATTACACCCGTTAATATTCCCCCGCTTGCCGCCGGCAATACCTGTCGTGATATTGTTTGCCATCTTGATGCGCCCAGAGCAAAGCTCGCGTCGCGAATTGTTTTCGGGACAGCTTTAATGGCTTCCCTTGTTGCAACAATAATAACGGGCAAAATGAGCAATGCAAGTGTAAGCGCACCGGAGATAAGGCTTGTTCCCAATCCGGCAGCACGAACAAATACCTCAAGGCCCAATATTCCGTAGATAATAGAAGGTACACCCGCAAGGTTTGTTATATTGATTTCAAGGATATTTGCGAATCGCGAACGCTTGCCGTATTCCTCCAGATAAATTCCTGCCGCAACGCCGATAGGAATTGCGATCATCGCCGTGAGGCCCAACATCCATAACGAACCCATCAATGCAGTTTTGATTCCCGCGAGTGCAGGTTTACGGCTTGGCAGAGAAGTAATAAAATCCCAGTCAAGGCGGCTTAATCCCGTCTTCAGAATATTCACGAGAAAAATCACCAGCATCAGAATTCCGATAGCGGTGCAGAAAATTGCCCAGTATTTAAATAAATTATCTTTTTCTCTGTTTGTCATGTATCTGAACAAATTAAATCCTCAGAAATTATTTCAATGTCATTCATATTTATGATAAAACTTCCGTTTCACCCGTGCCGTAATTGTATTTAAAATAAAAGTGAACACAAATAAGGTCATACCGGCAGCAAAAATTGTTTTGAATTCAAGTGATGCCTGCGCCACATCTCCCATTGAAACCTGTACGATATACGTTGTAATTGTTTCAACAGGCACCATCGGATTTAAAGTCAGCCGCGGCTCTTGTCCTGCAGCAACTGCAACGATCATGGTTTCACCAAATGCTCTTGAAACAGCCAGAATCACTGATACGATAATTCCGGAAGATGCAGCTGGTACCAATACTTTAAAAGCCGTCTGAAACCGCGTTGCCCCCATTCCATAACTTGCTTCGCGCAATGATTTTGGAACGGCATATAAGGCATCCTCACTTAAGGATGTGATCAGGGGAATTATCATAACCCCCATCACGAGTCCGGGAGATAATGCATTAAACCCGCTAAGCGAAGGAAATAGTGTTTGCAGGAAAGGTGTTACCACTGTCAGTGCAAAAAATCCATACACAACCGTCGGGATTGCTGCAAGAATTTCCAATACCGGTTTTATTGTTGCACGGAATTTCTCATGCGCATATTCATTGAGATAAACCGCTATGCTCAATCCGATTGGAAGTGCAACCATAATTGCGATCATAGAAGTTAGCAATGTACCGGTTACAAGCGGTGCAATGCCAAAATGTTTATCTGCAAATAAAGGCGTCCACTGACTGTCGGTAAAAAATTCCACGATTGAAACTTCTCTGAAAAACAGAACAGTTTCAATCAGCAAAACCACCAAAATACCTATGGTGGTCAAAACAGTTATAGCGCCCGAAAGCGCTAATAAAAATTCGATAAATTTTTCTTTCCTCTTCAATCCGCAAAAAATTATATGCATCCCGTTTTCCTGTAAAGGCAAACGGGATGCACAATTAAAAAATTTATTTTACTGCTGCGGCTGATGCAGGGATCTTTTCTTTTTGAGCGGCATAGTCAGCATCCGGTAAGGCAACATAACCCACTTCCTCACTCAGTGCTTTAACGTTATCCATATAATAATGAATAAAGGCTGCAACTTCAGGGCGGCTGAATGCCTTTTCAGAAACGTATAAATAGAGTGGTCGTGAAAGTGGTGTGTATGTTTTATTTAAAACAGTTTCTTTTGTAGGAATAACACCACCATTGTTATTGTCCACAGGAACGATCTTCAGTTTATCCGTATTCGTTTCATAATACGCCATTCCGAAGTATCCGAGTCCGCCTTTATCCCCGGCGATGCCTGTAACAAGCACATTATCATTTTCATTTGCGGTATAATCTCCGCGGCTATCTCCTTTTTTACCACATATTTCCTCGGTAAAATAATCGAAGGTTCCGCTTGCCGTTCCGGGACCATATAAATGTATCTCCTCTTTCGGCCATTCAGGTCTAATCTGATTCCATGTTTTGATGGTTCCCTGTGCTGCAGGTTCCCATATCATCTTTAACTCAGCTACCGTGAGTTTATCCACCCATGTATTTTGTTTGTTCACAACAACTGCAAGCCCGTCATAGGCAATCTCGAGTTCAATAAAGGAGATCCCTGCTGAATCCGCCGCAGCTTTTTCAGAGTCCTTGATCGGCCGTGAAGCATCGCAAATATCTATTTCCCCTCTTGTAAATTTCTTCATACCGCCACCTGTGCCGCTTTCTCCAACGGTAATATTCACTTTTGGCTGTACGGCCCTGAAATCCTCGGCAACCGCTTCACTTATCGGGAACACGGTACTGGAGCCATCAATGGAAATGGAGCCCGAGAGATCGGCACTTTCCGGCTTTTCTGATTTATTGCCGCCGCAGGAGCTTAATCCTGCAATACCGATCAATGCAAATGTGAGATTCTTCAACATATTTTTCTTTTTAGATGGGGCAAAGCTAGAAGCACCGTATTACGTGAATATTAATTTAGTATTGATTTAAGAATACCCGATTTCCCCGGCGGAGAGAACTGGAAGAAACCCAACCCTGCATTGACTTTCCGGCTATGTTATGCCAATGTTAAGTTTTCGTGAAATCACAATAAACGGGTTTCTAAAATTAAATTCATAAATACTTAACATTTAATTTAGCGTCAGCTAATTTTAATTTAAAATCAACATTATGTCCATCGACAAAGTCCTGCGTTTTTTCCAGCCTAAGGATAGAACCTTTTACCCGCTGTTCGGCAAAGCTGCCGATAACATTGTGACCATTTCAGAACTTTTATTCCAGTGCGTCAGGGAGAGTGACCTTGAAAAGAGGGAAGCCCTGATAAAGGAGATCGAACATGTGGAACATCTGGGTGATGAGATCACACATGAGATCATGAACAATCTGAATACTGTATTTATTACACCATTTGACAGAGAGGATATTCATTATCTCGCATCCACTATCGATGATGTGGCAGATCACGTGAAAGATGCTGCCCTGCGGATTAAATTGTATAAGCCGCAACATATGCCATCTGCAATTGTGAAAATGGCTGAGCTGATTAATGATGGCACCGTTAAGGTAAGAGCAGCAATTAAAGAACTGAGTGATCTGAGGAGCCTTGATAAACTCCGTAAAATGATCATTGAGATCAATAATGTGGAGAATCAGAGCGATACAATCTTTGAACTTGCCTTAACCGATCTTTTCGCCAATGAAAAAGACCCGATCGAGATAATTAAGATCAAGGATATAATTAGTAAAATGGAAAGCGCTGCCGACCGTTGTGAAGATATTGCCAATGTTATTGAATCCATCATCGTTAAAACAACTTAATTATGGGCGGTATTGAACCAATTATTATCATCACAGTAGTACTGGCGCTTGTCTTTGATTTTATCAATGGTGCAAATGATGCGGCTAATTCGATCTCAACGATTGTTGCGACAAGGGTATTAAGTCCGGTAGCCGCTGTTGTGTGGGCAGCATTTTTCAATTTCGCTGCGCTTTGGCTGGGAGCATATTTTTTACCACACTTCTCAATGGAGGTTTCAAAAACAATGAGTAAGGGCGTAATTGATAAAGCTGCAGTAGATGGTGACAATTATTTTATTCTCTGCTCATTATTAGGAGCAATTATATGGGGTTGGTTGTGTACGAAATTCGGAATGCCCATCAGTATTTCACATTCTCTGATCGGAGGATTGGTGGGCCCGGCATTGGTTAAAAGCGGTCCTGATGCTTTACTTTGGTTTGAGCCTGATCATAAAGGTTTAGGATGGATCGCAATTTTCATCATCCTTGCTCCTATCATAGGCATGATAACAGCCTGGCTGCTTCAAACTTTAACTCTTTGGATTTTCAGGTCATTTAAACCCAACAAGGTTGATGGTGTGTTTCAATTTATGCAATTAGCATCTTCAGCGGCTTTTAGTCTTGGACATGGAAGTAATGATGCGCAAAAAACAGCGGGCGTGATAATTCTGTTACTTGCATCTTCCGGACATGCAAATATTGATGCTCCACCTATGTGGATTTATTACATGAGCTATACCGTCATCGGGCTTGGAACCCTCATCGGTGGCTGGAAGGTGGTGAAAACAATGGGACACAGCCTTACGCCATTAAAACCAATGGGTGGGTTCTGCGCCGAAACAGCCGGAGCAATAACATTATTCGGAACTGCTGCACTTGGGGTTCCCGCATCTACCACGCATACGATCACAGGTGCGATCATGGGTGTTGGTGCAACAAAAAGAGTAAGTGCCGTAAGATGGGGTGTTGTAACAAAAATATTATGGGCATGGGTGATGACGATTCCCGCTACCATAATTATGAGTGGTCTTATTTATTATCTCATGAATCTGTTTGTCTAACTTTTGATTGAAGATATTGCGAAGAGCAGCAGAAATCTGCTGCTCTTTTATTTTTTCATAAATGCCACTCCTTTTAAGAGATCGGGCATAATGATGGCGTTGCCGGCAACGATCTCCCCTCCTGAAAATATTTTTGATCCGCTGAAATTTGCAACTGCACCACCGGCATTTTCAACAATTAAAATACCGGCAGCAATATCCCAAATATTCAGATATCCCTCATAATAGGCATCCAGTCTGCCACAGGCTACATAACAAAGATCGGTTGCTGCAGTGCCCAGACGGCGGATATCTCTTCCCGCATCCAGAAAATATTTTAATGTTGCAGCCAGAGCTGCAGTGCGTTCTTCTGTTCTGATATAGGGAAATCCGGTTGCAATGAGTGCATCTTTCAGTTCCGTGCAGGCAGAAACATGTATGATTTTACCGTTGCAGACAGAGGGCCCGTTTTTCCATGTCGAAAACAATTCATCATTTCCGATTTCGTATACAACCCCTATAACAATTTCACCTCTGTGTTGCAAGGCAATACTGATTGCATAAACGGGAATTCCATGCACATAATTCATCGTACCATCGAGCGGATCAATGATCCAGTTGTAGTCGCGGTCAGTTTGTTCTACTGTTTTTTCCTCTGTAATAAATCCTGCCCCGGGTAATAGTGCAGCCAATTGTGCCACAAGGGTTTTTTCAGCATTTTTATCAACCTCCGTCACAAAATCACGGACACCCTTCTTTTCGATCAAAACATCATCAAATGTTTTTCTTCGCATACGAATATATTCTCCGACGCGTTTTACGATCATGATCACTTCCTTACAAAGAATGCTCAGGTCCTTTTCCAAAATA
>CAYTFT010000181.1:0-5963 GCA_964437155.1 uncultured Chitinophagales bacterium
AAAATATTAACCGAATAAAGCGGTTTTCGAAATATCCGGATGAGAAACTTTCCGTCCGGTGTGACTCCATCAGCTGACAGAGGTAGACGGCTTTATGGTGCAATATTAAGGCAGATTCCTGAAATATGCAAACCTGTCCGGCCGAATGCCGGGCAGCCGGAATGACCGGGTTTCAGGAAGACCCGCGAACACCGTTACTCCGGCAAACGGGCTTCTCCGATTTAGAAATATCTTTGCCGAAATTTTATCTGCATGCTGGAGATCAATTATTTAAGGGCAAACACAGAGCTGGCCAAAAAACGGCTGGCAAAACGCAACAAATTTGAAGCATCGGTTATTGATGAACTGCTGGAACTGGATGAGGAGAGAAAAAAAATACAGACAGAACTCGACAATACATTAGCTGAAACAAATGCAACCTCCAAAGAGATTGGCCGGTTGATGGGACAGGGCAAAAAAGAGGAAGCGGAAACCATGAAGCAAAAGGTTGCTGCTTTGAAATTACGTTCGGCAGAGCTTGAAAGCGATCACAATACAACTGCAGATTCCATTAAAAATATTTTATTGTCGTTGCCTAATCTTCCGCAATTGATTGTGCCGGATGGAAATACACCGGAAGAAAATGTTGAAGTGAAAAACGGAGGTGCCGTACCCGCATTTACTTTTGAACCTTTACCACACTGGGAGCTCACAACAAAATATAATTTAATTGATTTTGAGCTTGGCAATAAAATTACGGGAAGCGGGTTTCCGGTTTATATAGATAAAGGCGCAAAATTGCAGCGCGCATTGATCGCCTATTTTCTGGATAAAGCAACTGCAGCCGGATATGTTGAATATATTCCGCCGCTGATGGTGAATGAAGAAAGCGGATATGGTACCGGACAATTACCCGATAAAGAAGGACAGATGTATCATGCTGTGGCGGATAATTATTATTTAATTCCGACTGCAGAAGTGCCCGTGACAAACATTTACCGCGATGTGATTTTACGCGAAGATCAGTTGCCGCTGAAAATGACCGCTTACACACCCTGTTTCAGAAGAGAAGCCGGCAGTTATGGAAAAGATGTACGCGGATTAAATCGCCTGCACCAGTTTGATAAAGTGGAAGTGGTGCAGATAGCGCATCCCGATCATTCAGATACTTTACATCAGGAAATGATCGCGCATGTGGAGGATCTTGTTAATTCGCTGGAGTTGCCTTATCGCATTTTGCGTTTATGCGGCGGCGATATGGGATTTGCATCTGCTATCACGTATGATTTTGAAGTATATTCTGCAGCACAAAAAAAATGGCTGGAAGTGAGTTCCGTTTCTAATTTTGAAACCTTTCAGGCAAACAGAATGAAGTGCAGGTTTAAAGATGCGTCTGATGGGAAAAACAAACTCGTCCACACCCTCAATGGCAGCGCACTCGCATTGCCGCGGATCGTTGCCGCAATACTTGAAAATAATCAGACGGAGGATGGCATTCTTATTCCGAAAGTATTGTGGAAATACACCGGATTCGAAAAGATCTGAGATATTAATATCGTACATGCAAATTAAATACACCGTGCAAATGCATGTGATTCGTTACGGATTTACATCAGAGTATAGCATTTCTCCGGAATTGACTTTTATCACTTCGTCAACTGACCGGAAACGTCGGTAACACCACCATTTGTTATTACATTTACACAAGGCAGATTGCCCGGAGAAAAGGCTATGTGCGGGAGGAAATAATTTATTGACACTACAACATTTTTATATGAAGCATATTTATTTGTTTATTTTCAGTCTCTTCATTTCTTCGGTATTATTTGCGCAATGTGCGGTTGAAATTCTGCCTTCGGGTGATACCGTAGTTTGTTCCGGTGATTCTGTTATTCTGACAGCGGCTACCGATGGTGAAATTGTAATTGATCAGCAACAATTATTATATCTCGGCGGAGAAAGTGCGCGCAATCTTCCGGGGTACAGCACATGGCAATCGTTCACTGCGGGAATTACGGGTGCGCTTGTCAAAATTGATCAGGGTTTTTTCAATGAAATGACCGGCACGGCGACATTAAATATTTATACCGGCACCGGCTTCGGAGGAACATTATTATATACCGCCACTGTCACGATCTCGGGCACGGGAAATTTCTGGGAAACATTTACTATTTCACCGGGTGTTTCTGTAACAGCCGGATCTGTATATACATTTCAACTTGTTCCCGATCTTGCCGGAGGTTTACCCGACCCATACGGCGTGCAGGTTTCCGGACCTGCGGATGCATATGCCGGCGGTAGATGTGAGTTTGATGTAACCTGGGATGATGTATTTAAAACCTATGTTGCTCACCCGCTTACTTATACATGGTCAACCGGTGAAACAGATTCAATGATCGTTGCAGAGGAAAGCGGAATATATACCGTTACTGTATCCGACGGATTGGGATGTACGGATGTTGATTCAATAGAAATTATTGTTACGGAAATAAATACAGATGTTCTGCAAACGGGTTCATCACTTACCGCTGAGGCAAGCGGCGCAACTTATCAGTGGATTGACTGCAATGATAATATTGCAGTACCATCAGCAACCAATCAAACCTTTACACCCGATGAAAGCGGAGAATATGCCGTTGTTATTACAGAAAATGGTTGCACAGATACTTCAGATTGTTTTACGGTCAATATAAATGGTGTCGGTGACCTGCAAGGGGAGGTTGGCTTTTCTATTTCCCCAAATCCGAATAACGGGAATTTCATGATGTACGCATCGCATGAACCGGCAGAGATAATAATCATAAATGTATTGGGTGAGGTGATAAATGCTGATATTGTTGCAGACGGAAATATGTTTATTATCGACATTACCGGTACTCCTGCAGGAATTTATTTTATCAGTCTGAGAACCGGAGAACTGATGACAACGCGTAAAATTATTATCCAATGACCCGATAAGCATACAGTTCATTTCTGCATATACGGGATTTCTTATTAGATTTACCTGCATAACAGCACACATGAAAACACGGGTTCTTCTCCTCGCCGCAGGACTTCTCTTCTTTGTTTCCACTGCTTTTGGCATGGAAGACCGACATGCATCACAATTCCATACGGCCCGCTACAGTTCGGACGATTCTGCGGCACATTCACTTGATACACTCCGGGTTGGCGTGTTTGTGAACAAAATATATGACGTGGATTATGTGGATGGTTCATTCAAAATATCGTTCTGGATATTCGCGAATTCCTGGCAGCGGTTATATGATCTTGAGAATTACATGACAATTACAAGAAGTATTTCTGTAACAACCGGGCCCATGTATCGTGATTCACTTGAATTTGTAGACGGAAGAAGGGTTTACTGGACAGAAATGCATGTAGACGCAGAAATTGAAAAGGACTTTAATGATCATTCCTTTCCCTTTGATAACGATTCCCTGATCATGAACATCTTGTTCGATTATTCATATGCCGAACAACTCCCGCTGATTCTTGACACAAAAAATTCGAGTGTTAATAATATCCATATAGATAACTGGATCATCTATAATACAAAAATTGAAGGTATACGGAGAGATTTTAATTCCAGTTTCGGAAATCCGGACCGGGAAAAAAGCGGAACCAGTTACTCAGGAATAAGCACGGTGGTTATGATGAAAAGAGACAGTTCGAACCTCTTTTTAAAATTGTTCGCCGGATTATTTCTTTCTTTCCTCATAGCCGTGTGCAGTTTCTTTCTCAAAACGGAAAATATTGAAGCTAAATTATCGCTGATAATCGGCGGATTGTTTGGCGTTATCGGAAACAAATATATTATCGAAGATCTTGTTCCGATGAATAACGTTTTTACGCTATCTGACAAGATTCACTATCTGACACTCGCATTTTTACTGGTGATGGGAATTTTTAATATTATCCAGTACCGCCGGGAAGCAAAGAATAATTACAGGCGCGATATTATTGCATTTTTTCTGACACTTACAGGATATGTCATAATAATTTATTCGCTTGTCAGGTTTTAGCCGGAAATCTCTTTCCGGATTCCACGCCATAAATAATTTAGAGCGTCAATTTTCTTTCGCGAAAATGCTGTCTCCCTAATATTAGTGAAATCAGGCCTTCCTGCGGGTTTTTGTTTTGCAGAATTAATCTGCAGGGATAGATTTGCTTACTTGAAAAATTAATTCATTTCACTTTTAAAACGCAGAACCATGGGAATTATTCTTTTTGTCGGCGCCACTTTATATGGCGGTTATCTTTATCTGAAAGCAAAGAAAAAGAAAAAGGCCAGGGCAGATTCCTGATCCGGCATTTTATACAGCCGGAAGTATGTGGTGTGCTTCCGGCCGTATATTTAATGCAGGTCAGATCGTAAAAGGGTTATGCAGAAGTACCGTTTTTAAATTAACTTAGTACTATGGGCTTCGTCCAATGATCCCATGACTGAAAAACTCCTTCTCCGCTCACAAACCAGCATCGCATACCTTGCGACGGTTATCCTGTTTTTTATAATTGCAGCGGCATTATTTTTTTCACTGATACGCAGAGATGACTGGATACTTGTAACGATTGCAATAGCTGCAGCGGTCGCATACCTTGCTTATTTTCTGGATTTCGTTCTTAACCTCCGCTGTGTCCGCTTCTATGAAACGTATTTTACGATCAGATATGTTTTTACAAAACGGGAGTTTATTATAAAATATGCAGAGCTCAGTACATTTCAGCACGAACATGGTCATTATCAGAGCAAAGTTGTGTATTCGATGCAGAGTGAAAATGATATGATCGCACTTACAGTAGAAAATGGTAAAAAGATCACATTCGGTGAAATGTATTTTGATAATTTTTCCTCCATGCGTGTATTTTTACAGAAGGTGATCCGCGGTGAACCGCTGGATTGAATTTTTATAACGGCATATAAAAACAAAAAACCCGGTCACTCAATGACCGGGTTTTTTATACAGAATTAAATTTCTTACAGTTTAACGATATTTCCTGAAGTAACATCTGTACCGGCAATTACGCGGTAAGTGTAGTTGCCTGAAGGAAGTCCTGCAACGTTGATGCTGTAGGTATGGTTACCTGCAACTTCAGTAGCATTAACAACAGTTGAAACTTCTTCACCCATTAAATTGAAGAGGCTCACTTTTACTTCACTTGCTGCCTGCAGGTTGAAGGTAATAGTAGCTGTTGTGGAAGCAGGGTTAGGATAAACGGCAACGCTTCCTAAGGATACGTTGTTATCGTGAATGCCTAATACGATCGGGTCGCTGCCATCGCATTTGAAGCAATGATCCCAGCAATACTGTAACATCATGTTCGCTGTAGGGATGATCAATGTGCGGTTAATATTTCCACCGCCATCGTCAACACCGCAACCATCTGTTGCAATTGTATTTGCAGCATCGGTTCCTTCGTTGGTTCCCCAGTCGTTGTTCACGAATTTGTAAAGCTGTGTCTTGCCGGCTGAAGTATCAGGATATGTTACAACAATAGACCAAACGTTAGAGCCCATGTCAGTCATAGCGCAAGAAGGATCTGCTGGAGACCATGAAGCTACGGGAGTAGCGCCATTCATACCGCCTGTTGAACCAAAATCACCACCAATGCGGATTCCGCCGGCGCCTAAAGTGTTGCCTGCAGCCAGGTAATCAGTAATGTCGACCATGTAGGTCACGTTGATCTGTGCTGAAAGAGCAGCAGAAAGCATTACGATCGAAAGTAAAGAGTAAATTTTTCTCATAATAATTAGTGTTTTTTAGCTTATAAATAATTGAATCATAAAGTTAGCAGTTTTTTCAGGATATCAGAATTATATTTTAACAAGATTTATGATACAGGATAGTATAGTTTACTATTCAGCGTGTCAATAATGTCTTTGCAACATAGTCGCCAATTGCCCTGCCGCTGGCGGCGCCATTTGTGAGTGCGGGCAAGAAATGGATGCCGCCATAGAGCCGGCTCATGCTCGCTTCGGCGGC
>CAYTFT010000182.1:0-5956 GCA_964437155.1 uncultured Chitinophagales bacterium
TGCCAGCGGACCGGTCCATACAACGCCTGCGTTATGGGTATAAGTACCGGCGGGATTTCCTCCGCAAATCTCTACGATAAGGCTACTCGCTCCATCCCAGAAAAAAGGAGCGATACAGGTGAATGAATTCACACCTAATGTGGGCGTATAATTTGTCGGCCCCCAAACAATCGTTGCACCGCTTTCAAACGATGTGATATCAAGTGAGTTCAGGGGTGTTGACAGTAATTTGATCGTATAGCCTTCGGTAAGCCCTACGCCTCCCGTAAGTGCCATTACGTTCCAGCTTAAGGAAGTAATAAAGCCGGCCGACATGCCCGCTGCAGTGAGTTCAGATGCGCGATACAAATGTTGCGTGCGCATTGATTTATAAAAATCACCGAAGGGTGACGGATAGGTCGTGTTCCCGTTCACACCATTGTTTGCACCGATGGTGTAGGTTTGTGCTCCAGCGTGAAAGCCGGTGATGAGCATAATCAAAAGGGAAATAAAGGCGTAGTTTCTTCTAAGCATATGATTGAATTAAGTATGTCTGAAAAGGGTAAAACAAAAAGTCGCAATGATTCAAAAGTAGCGAATTTCCTGAAAAATACCAGTGGGGCGGATTTAAATTTTGCGTTATCTGGTGATGCATCCTGTGCGTTGTATTTGCTGTTAAATCCTGCCCGAGACAGTTCTGATAAACACAATGGATTAGATTCTGTTCATGAACAGGGTGATTTCCGGCTAAATAAGTCAGCCACTATGACCATCTTAACCTGTCACACTTCCGGATTTAGTGTAATTAAAAAGTAACAATTATGGAAATCAGGGTGAATGAGGTCTCTATGGGGCATACAAAAATCAACCCGGAGGCTGCTTTCATAACTGTATAAGGATTCGTTATTCTTTGATAATTTGTACGGAATAAGCGCAATTTACTATGCGGTCTGCTTTCTGATCCGCCAGTTGGCCGGATAGTAATTATTGATGCGGCCCGGAATTATTTTAATCCAGCCGAGGGGAAGACTCTTAAAGGTGACGATCCACCAGCCGGTTTCAGGTTGCTCTTTTTCGAATAAAAGATCATCAGTATATACCGGTTCTTTTTTCAGATATTTTATTGCAGATGCAGTATCCTTTAATGCCGCCTGTCTGATATTTTTATTCCAGATACAACTCATGGCAAGTGCATGTGCAGGAATGAGTTCGTTATGTACTATTCTGCCTATCTCAGTGCCGGCATTTATTATGCGTAAATTTCCGGATGCATTTTTCATGGCAGAAAATAAGTTTGCCGGAATTGCATGTATCATTTCCCTGAAATGAAAATAAACAAAATCATCCGGTGCGGCAATAAACGGACGAATCACCTGTTGTTCTTCTGCAGTAGCTGTTTCGAAGGAAATGGTTTTTGTCCTTTGATGCACGGAACCGGATGTTTCCGTCGCTATTTTTTTCTGCAGCACCGAAGCAAAAAAACCTTCTCCTTTTAATTTATCCGGATAAAAGCGATAGCCGTTTTCCGTAATTACAATACCTGATGCCGGCGGAATTTCAATTTCTTTTTTTATCATGCTGTGTTGTGAGATCAGAAAATCCACAACATCTTCATTTTCTTCTTTACTATAGCTGCAGGTCGTATAAATAAGAATTCCGTTTTCTTTCAGAGAAGGAAGTATATCCTCCAGGATCCGTATTTGTCTTTTTTCACAATGATAAACATTCTCCATGCTCCATTCGCCGGCGGCATGTTCTTCCTTTCTGAATAATCCTGAACCGGAGCAGGGAGCATCGGTTAAAATAATATCGAAATAATTACGGAGCGATGCAAAATCTGCAGGATCATTATTTGTTATTACCACATTTGCATTACCCCATTTCACCATATTTTCTTCTAATGCAGATACTCTTGTCCGGATCACTTCATTACAGAACAATAAACTTTTATCGTTGAGTGAAGATGCAAGTACGGTTGATTTACCACCGGGCGCTGCACATAGATCGAGCACTTTCACAGGTGCATCGCTTATTTCCAGTTGTTTCAGGATATGTTCTACAAACATGCCCGATGCTTCCTGTACATAATATGCGCCTGCATGCAACATGGGATCGAATACGAACGAAGGCCGGTCGGCAAGATAAAACCCATCTTCTGTCCAGGGGACCTTTTCGGGAGCAGAAGGAAACGCGCCCGGTTTGTTCCTGTTTATCCTTACAGAAACAGGCGGTTCTTTTGTATGTGCCTCTGTGAATGCATTCCGGTCGAAACCCTTGCAATTACTGAGGTGTTGGAGAAAGCCTTCCGGAAACCGCTGCATACCGCCCCAAAGGTAAAACCTATATTTTCATTATATTCGCCAACCCTTATTAATACAGCCAGTTTTTACATAACCAGAACCTGATTTTTATGAAAGGGAGCGCACTCCTCTCGGTGCTATTATTAGCATCACTATGTGGTTTCAGCCAGATCGTAATTAACGAAATAAGTTCACGCGGAACGGTCACCGATGCTTCGGGCAGCCAGAGTGACTGGATCGAATTATTTAATGACGGTGCTTCACCCGTGGGTTTATTGAATTACGGATTAAGTGATGATGCACTCAATCCTTTAAAATGGAAAATCCCTGATTTAACGATTCCTCCCGGTGGTTACGTACTTTTTCTCGCCAGCGGCAAAGATAAAATTGCAACTACCGACCATTGGGAAACTGCAGTATATAATACCGATATATGGAAATATTTTGTCGGCGTTGGAGAACCACCTGCAACATGGAAGGATGTAAGTTATGTTGATGCAGGATGGAGCAGCGGAATGGGCGGCATCGGTTATGGCGACGGTGATGATAATACTACGATCGCTTCAACAATTTCGGTGTACATGCGTCAGCCGTTTGATATTTCTGATACGTCTGTTATTACGGATGCAAAACTGCATATGGATTATGATGATGCATTTGTTGCCTATTTAAACGGAGTGGAAATTGCGCGTTCGGGAAATATTCTCGGCACACCACCGGCATATAATACCGTTGCAAATACCGATCATGAAGCCGGCATGTATGCAGGATATCCTGCAGAAGAATATGTTGTTTCTGCAGATATTCTTGACGGACTTCTAATTGAGGGCGTGAATTATTTATGCCTCCAGGTGCATAATGCATCAGCGGGCTCCTCTGATCTTTCTTCCAATTGCTGGCTGTCATTCGGTATTAATAATGCAGGTACTTATTTCGGGACACCACCGGCATGGTTCAGCGCACCTTATGTGTATAATGAAACGAATTTTAAAATAAGTCCCGAGGGTGAAACAATTTATTTAAGTGATCCAACCGGAGCAATTCTCGATGCAAAATTTACCGGTGAACTGGCAATGGGCCAAAGTATTTTGCGTATTCCCGATGGGAATACCACCTGGTGCATCACCACTGATATCACACCCGGATATTCAAATAATGCTGCAGGTTGTTATGCGGGGTACGAACCCGAGCCTGTATTTTCTATTCTCTCCGGATTTTATACCGGAACACAAACAGTTTCCATTTCTACGGTTTCACCAACTGCAGAAATACATTTTACAACCGACGGTTCTGCCGTAACCAATGGTTCGCCGGTGTACGCTGCACCCATTACCATTGATACAAACACAGTCATTTCTGCAAAATGTTTCAGCACAGGAACATTATTGCCGGGGAAAATGAGTAAACAAACGTACTTTATTGATGAAGACACGCATACTTTACCGGTTTTATCGATCTCGATCGATCCGGGAAGTTTGTTTGATTATGATACGGGCATTTATGAATTCGGATGTTGTTATGACGCATGGTATCCGTATTTCGGCGCAAATTTCTGGCAGCCCTGGGAGCGTTTTGCGCATATCGAATATTTTACTATGGATGGTGTTTCACGATGGAATAAAGACATCTCCCTTGAAATTCACGGCGGATGGAGCCGCGCTGAAGCACAGAAAAGTTTTCGCCTCGATTTTAAAGGTATTTATGATGGCGGCCTCGATTATCCTTTATTCGGTGCAAAGCCTGAACTCGGCACAATTAATAATCTGAATTTGCGCAACGGTGGCCAGCATGTGTGGACGTATAAGTTTCAGGATGCATTTCTCGCAAAGGTGATGAAGGATACGCATATTGATTATGAAGAATGGCAGCCCTGTTTTGTATTTATCAACGGAGATCCCTGGGGTATTTATGAATTGCGTGAGAAGGCTGATGAAAATTATGCGGAGAGCAATTATGGCATCAACAGCGATCATGTTGATTTTCTAAATACATGGGTAACACTGGCAGGAAGTGATACCGGTTTCATCAATTTATATAATAATACAATGTCCATGGATCCCGCCTCCGATGCATTTCATGATTATTTCAGTCAGATGGTGGATATTGAAAATTATATGGATCATTATATCGGTGAGATCTATTATCAGAACGTGGATTTCGGCGGATATTACTGGGGTGCGAACAATACCAAGATCTGGCGAGAACAGGATGGTGGTAAATGGAGATTCATTATGTATGATATGGATGGCGCTATGGGATATTTCGGTTCACTTGCGAGTGATAATTATATCACAATGACAAGAAATCCTGCATATCCGAGTACTTTTTCGCAGATATTTGATAAGGTGCTGGATAATATTGAATTCAGAAATTATTTCGTGAACCGTTTTGCCGATCTCATCAACACCATTTATATGCAGGAGAATATGGATGCGATAATCAATACGATGCGCGATTCAATTGTCGGCGAAATCCCGAATCAGGTCGATCGGTGGGGAATGCCGGATGTGGGGACAATGGATTATTATATTACCAATCTCCTGAATTATAATCTCTCCCGGCATTCCACTGCACGCACGCATATCAATACGTCGTTCGGACTCAGCGGGCAAAAAAATATTACACTTACGGTTGAACCGGCCGGCGCGGGATATATAAAAATAAATACTATCACACCGGGCGAACTTCCCTGGAGCGGAATTTATTTTAATGGTGTTCCTATCACACTCACAGCCATTGCAAATCCGGGATATACATTTAATAACTGGGATGTGAATGCATTATTACCTGCAGGATCTGCCGATATTTCCGTTACCGTGAATCCATCTGTGCCGGCGACATTTAACGCCGTATTTAACGGAGCACCGGTATCACCTGCACTTACTGTTACTGAATTAAATTATCACAGCAATAGCTCAATCGATGCGGGCGACTGGATAGAAATTTATAATAATGGTGATGATCCGGTGGAATTAAGTGACTGGAAATTAAAAGACAGAAGTGATGCCTATTTTTATACCATACCGACCGGGACAATCCTGGACCCGGAAAATTATCTGATAATTGCGCAAAGCCCGGAAAAATTCAGTGCGATCAATCCAGGCATTACAAATGTAGTGGGAGGATTTTATTTTAATTTCGATAATGACGGCGATGCAATAAAACTGGAAACGACAGGTAATTCTGTTGTGATCGATTTTATTTATGCTGATTCATTAAGCTGGCCTAAAGGCGCTGATGGCAGCGGTCGAACACTGGAGATAACAGCAACCGGAGCAGATTATAATGATCCCGCAAACTGGTTCGACGGATGTATTTCCGGTTCTCCCGGAGTTGCCTACGTGCCGTGTGATGATGACATCATTTTTGGTGAGATAAATTACAACAGTTCGTTTGTTGCTGATGCCGGCGACTGGGCCGAACTATGGAATACATCTTCCGGCGCGATCGATATTTCAGGATGGAAATTTGTAGATAATAATGACACGCTTTTATTTTTATTTGAACCCGGAACTATTCTCGAACCGAATGAACGTTTTGTGGTTGCAAATGACCTTGCGAAGTTTATTGCACGGCATGCAACTGTCACGAATTATACAGGTCCGTTTTTATTCAGACTCGATGCCGGCGGTGAAGAACTCCGGGTAATTGATAATAACGGGATCATCCGTTTTACC
>CAYTFT010000183.1:0-5931 GCA_964437155.1 uncultured Chitinophagales bacterium
TTGATATGCACCGCGGTGAAACAAGTACTTTTATTTTCTCGGTGAAAGAATTGGACACTGCTGCCGACAGAATCGAATTAAATTACCTTCGAGTTGATACCATAATTGTGCTGAATGAAATCGATTATACAGAAAAAACAATTACTGTCCCCGTCTTTATACCTGCAATGCATACAGATCTTATTCAATATGATCATATCCCGGATCAACTGGTTGAACAACCGGCGCATCTCCATGTTTCCTTTTTGCAAACAAATATTCCTTCTCTAAATATTGCCTATATTGAAGGTGCAGGTGATAAAGTGGATGAAAGTCTCCGGTCAGCAGGATTAAAGCTTACAACAATACAACCGGCTGATATCACGCTTGCGGAATTAAAAAAATATGATGCGGTGGTCATCGGTGTACGCGCGTATAATGTTTCAAAAGATCTCGCATCAGCACAATCTGTAATAATGCAATATGTGCAGGAGGGAGGCCATGTGATCGCGCAATATTCTACGAATTGGGATACTTACGCAGAACAGATCGGCCCCTTTCCGTTTAAAATTTCCCGCAACAGAGTCACGGATGAAAATTCACCCGTTGATTTTGTGATTGCCGATCATCCGGTTTTAAATTATCCGAATAAACTCACTAAAAATGATTTTTCCGGATGGGTGCAGGAGCGTGGAATTTATTTCGCGACCGATCTGGCGCCCGAATATCAGACACCGCTTGCTTTTACCGATCCGAAGGAGCAGCCGCAGAATGGGAGTCTGATCATTGCACGGTATGGTAAGGGAACATTTATGTATACCGGCATTGTGTTTTTCCGTGAATTACCGGCAGGCGTTCCGGGAGCATACCGGTTATTTGTAAATATGCTATCCTATAAATAATATTTTTATTGTCATCGGAGGTCGTGATCCGATACAATTTTTTGTAACATAGAAAAAGTTTTGATTGAATAAATACTGGCTCAAATGGTATATCGCGGTTGCAGGATTTCTCTTCCTGCTGATTCTCCTTTTTACCTGGCTCACTAAATCACTTGCATGAGCGCTATTGACTGGTTTATAATGCTCGGGACGTTGTTTTTCATTGCTGCCTATGGCATTTATAAAACGCGCAATACGAAAAGCATAGAAACCTATCTGCACGACAATAATGAGCGAAAATGGTGGGAGATAGGGCTTGGCGTGATGGCTACACAGGCAAGTGCGATCACATTTTTATCGGTTCCCGGACAGGCATACGACGACGGCATGCGGTTCATCCAGTTTTATCTGGGATTGCCACTCGCGATGATCGTTATTTCTGTTTTTTTTATTCCGATTTTTTATAAGCTCAAAGTATTTACGGCTTACGAATTTCTTGAACAGCGTTTTGATTTGAAAACGCGGACTTTCACCGCAGGATTATTTTTAATTCAGCGGGCATTTTCCACCGGAATTACTATTTATGCGCCGTCTATCATACTTTCACAATTACTGGGATGGAATTTACATGCAACGGTGTTATTCATCGGTGGTATTGTGACATTGTATATTTTATCCGGTGGTACGAAGGCTGTTGCCGTTACCCATAAACAGCAAATGCTGGTGATCTACCTCGGTATGTTCATCGCCTTCGGATATCTTGTGTATAATGTGCATATCTATGCAGGTTTTGAAGACAGTATGAAAATTGCCGGAACACTCGGCAAAATGAATATTATCACAAATGGAAATGATGGAAGCGGATTTGACTGGAGCGACAGATATAATATTATTTCCGGACTCATTGGCGGGTTCTTTTTGCAACTCAGTTATTTCGGAACCGATCAGAGTCAGGTAGGAAGATATCTTGGCGGCGAATCAGTAAAGGAGAGCCGGTTGGGATTATTATTCAACGGACTCGTAAAAATTCCTGTTCAGTTTTTTATTCTACTGACCGGTATTCTCTGCTTTGTATTTTATCAGTTTCATCAGCCGCCGGTTTATTTTAATGCGGTTGCGCTTGAAAAGGCAAAACTTTCTGTTTATGGTGATTCTGTGAAAATAGCTGCAGAGGCTTACGATGCTGCATTACTGGACAATGCAAGAGCAATGGAAGTGCTGCAGTTGCATATGGGAACAGATGACGGACGTGCAATTGCCTCTGCAAAAGAAAATTTGAAAAATACGTATACAGAAAGTGAAATTAAGCGCGCGGCGGTTAACCGGCTTGTTGTGAAAGCTAATCCGGGAACAGAAGATGACCATGATTATATTTTTATGCATTTTGTTATGGACTTTCTTCCGGTAGGTCTTATCGGATTATTGTTTGCGGTTATTTTCAGCGCCAGTATGAGCTCAACCGCATCGGCGCTCAACGGACTCGCAGCAACTTTTTCGGTTGATATTTATAAAAGACTGCTGCATAAAAATGTAACACAACGGCAATATCTGAACGCAGGAAAATTATTCACGGTTTTGTTCGGCACTATGGCTGTCGGATTTGCTTTGGTATGCTCTTTATTTGATAATCTAATTGAAGCGGTGAATATTCTGGGTAGTTTATTTTATGGAACGATACTCGGAATTTTTCTCACTGCATTTTTAATTAAGAGGGTAAAGGGGAATGCGGTTTTTATTGCTGCCCTCATCAGCGAAGCATTCATTTTATATCTTGATTTCAGCGTCCGGTTCAATTGGAATGTGCCCACACTGCATATCGGATATTTATGGTATAATGTGATCGGGTGTTTATCTGTTATGGGCATCGCGCTCCTCTTATCTCTGGCGGGTAAACGTAAATAAAACCTTCCGTAAAGAGTGCTTCCGCGGAAAGTGTTTATCCGATGTTAATGGTTGTAACTGCAGGATAATTCTGAGTCGGGAAAACCGTAATTTTACCACATGCAGCAATACCTTGACCTGTTACAGAAAATTCTCGATGAAGGACATGCAAAATCCGACAGAACCGGCACCGGCACTATGAGTGTTTTCGGCTATCAGATGCGGTTTGACCTGCAAAAGGGATTTCCTTTACTCACCACAAAAAAGCTGCATACCCGCAGTATCATTCACGAGTTGTTATGGTTTCTGAAAGGCGACACGAACATTCAGTATCTGAAGGAAAATAATGTTTCCATCTGGGATGAATGGGCCGATGGAGAAGGTAATCTCGGCCCTGTTTACGGGCATCAGTGGAGAAGCTGGCCAACAGCCGACGGAAGAGCGATCGACCAGATCACAAATCTTATTCAGCAGATCAAAAAAAATCCTGATTCCCGGCGCCTGATTGTGAGTGCATGGAATGTGGGAGAAATAGAAAAGATGGCATTGCCACCCTGTCATTGTCTGTTTCAGTTTTATGTTGCCGATGGAAAATTATCCTGTCAGCTATATCAGCGCAGTGCAGATACTTTTCTGGGTGTGCCGTTCAACATTGCCAGTTATGCTTTGCTTACTATGATGGTAGCACAGGTTTGTGATCTGCAATACGGGGAATTCGTACATACATTTGGCGATGTGCATTTATATAATGACCATCTCGAACAGGCGAAACTGCAACTGACGCGCGAACCGCGTGCCTTGCCACAGATGAAAATAAATCCACAGGTAAAAAATATATTTGATTTTACCATTCATGATTTTGAACTGGTGAATTATGATCCACATCCGCATATCAAAGCGAAAGTGAGCGTTTGATGCCGAATATTAAATGTAATCCCGATGCATAAACCTCGTTTTTCAATGATCGTAGCAGTGGCCGATGAAAATGTGATCGGATTAAACGGGGAAATGCCATGGCCCAAAATGAGCGGCGACCTGAAGTATTTTAAAAACATGACGACAGGTAAATGGTGTATTCTCGGCAGAAAATCGTATAATTCACTTGGAAATAAAGTACTGCCCGGCCGAAAATTTATTATTGTCACACGCGACAAGGATTTTATTTCTTCTGATAGTCTGGTTGTACACGACCTGCAGGCTGCTTTGCACCATCCCGCCATTCAGAAGGAAGAGGAGGTGATGATACTCGGTGGCGGTGAGATCTATAAACAGGCTTTGCCGTTTACGGACCGTGTTTATCTCACGCGTATAGATGCAGCATTCGGCGGAGATACATTTTTTCCCGAGTTAAAAACAGGGGAATGGATTTTTGCGCGGGCAGAAAATCATCCTGCTGATGAAAAAAATCCGCATAGTTATGCGTTTTTGATATATGACAGGAAATAATTTATCTTCAGCCCGTAAATATTTTCCTTCGCACCAATGAATCTACTCTCCGGAAAAAAGCACCCTGTTCTGAGTCTGACCGTAATTGTAGCGGCACTGGGTTATTTCGTCGATATTTATGATCTCCAGTTATTTAATCTTGTCAGCAAAACAAGTCTGAAAGGGTTGGGTATTACGGATCCCGCTGATCTCGATTACTGGGATGTGCGCCTGTTTAATTTTCAGATGTTCGGCATGCTTATCGGCGGTATTATCTGGGGGATCATGGGTGATCTTAAAGGAAGAAAATCCATTTTGTTCGGAAGTATCATTTTATATTCCATCGCAAATATTCTGAACGGGCTGGTGGAAAATACTTTTCAGTATTCGGTCGTGCGTTTTTTTGCGGGACTCGGGCTCGCCGGTGAATTAGGCGCTGCCATTACGCTTGTTGCGGAAATATTGCAAAAAGAAAAGCGTGGCTGGGGGACGATGATCATCGTAAGTGTTGGCGCATTAGGAGCCGTGACGGCATTTTATATTACAGGACATGTGGAGTGGCGCACATCGTATTATATCGGTGGCGGACTTGGCCTTGCATTGCTTGCGTTACGGTTCGGAACATTTGAAAGCGGCATGTTCGATCATGTGAAAGAGCAAAATGTAAAACGCGGAAATTTTCTTTCCTTATTTCAGTCACGTGAAAAATTTTCGAAATATGTTTTTTGTATTCTCATCGGCGTGCCGGTTTGGTATTGCATCGGCGTGCTGATGAAATTTTCGGATAAATTCGCAGGTGAGTGGGGAATTGACGTGAGCGGCGATAAAGGAATTGAGATCCGCCGCACCGCCATTATGTTATCGTATATCGGATTAAGTGTTGGCGATATGCTCAGTGGAATTTTGAGTCAGGTATTCCGCTCCAGAAAAAAGATCGTTGTCGGATATCTCATCGCAACGGTTGTACTCGCATCTGTTTATTTATATACAAAAAGCGATTCACTTTTTCTTTTTCATACCATGTGTTTCTTTCTCGGGTGCGCAACAGGTTACTGGGCATTATTTGTCACGATAGCCTCGGAGCAATTCGGAACGAATATCCGTGCAACCGTTACAACCACGGTTCCGAATTTTGTGCGCGGTTTTGTGGTGCCGCTCACAATTGGATTTACAACGTTAAGCACCGGTTCCGGTAATATTCAGGCGGCATTAATTGTCGGCGGAATTGCATTATTCCTCGCCTTTATTTCTGTTTTCAGTATTAAAGAAACCTTCGCTAAGGATCTTAATTATGTTGAGGTGAGTTGATTAATTTCACCTCCTGATGTCTTAATCGTGTTTTCCTTCCGTTGTTGATGTACTCATCATTGTCAAATTTTATAATGTCGCCCCGATGGGGCTTGATTGCCTGCTATAAATAAAATGCTACAATAATGTCGCCCCGATGGGGCTTGGTTGCCTGCCTTACATGAAATGCTATCATAATGTCGCCCCGATGGGGCTCGAGTTATTTCCTCTGAGGATGTGATTGGGTGTTTCTCGCCAATAATTCCCTGTCAAAATTTCACTGTGCTGTATACACCATCCTTGGAAATAAGATCTGATATCAAAAAATTAATACGCTCTCGCAAACAGCACTCTCTTCCGGCTCGGTTTTCCTGAATAGATACAAACACCATCTTCTTCCTTTGCATCCAGAGGAATACATCTGATCGTTGCTTTTGTTTCTTCCTTAATTTTATCTTCCGTTTCTGATGTGCCGTCC
>CAYTFT010000184.1:0-5899 GCA_964437155.1 uncultured Chitinophagales bacterium
AATCTTGCGCAGGGAGCGCCTGTCGTGATCGGCATGTTGGTAGGCGGAAGTTTTATGCAGCCGATGATGGGACAAAACGTTTGGCATCCTTCCGCTAATGATCTCGACATGTATGGTTTCGGCGGACATTGCATGTGTGTGATCGGTTATGACGATTATCTGGAAGGCGGTTCATTTCTCCTGATGAACAGCTGGGGAGAGGAGTGGGGGAACAAAGGACTTGCATGGATACCGTATAATGTTTTCGAAAAATTTGTGGTGGAAGCATATGGTGTATATCCGATGGGAAGCGCCGATAAGCCACTTACAAATATATTATCGGTAGAATTCGGACTTATTAATAACGCAACCGGAAATAATATTCCGCTGGTGCAAAAAAATAATGCCGTATTTGAAACCCGCACTCCGGTTAAAAAAGGAACACAATTTAAAATTCAGGTCACCAATTCACTCGCATGTTATACTTACATTTTTGCAGAAAATGAGAAAAAGGCGTCAGAAGTATTATTTCCCTACACTGAAAAACATTCGCCTTATTGTGGAATTACCGGAAAGCGCTTATTCCCGAAAGATTATAGCATGGAGGTGGACGCAATCGGTACCAAAGATATGATGGCCATTATCGTAACAAAACAACCGCTCGATTATAAGGCTTTCAACGAACATGTAAATAAACAATCGGGAAGTTTTGAACAAAAGTTGCATGCAGCTCTCGCGGACCGCGAAATAGATAATGTAAAATTTCAACCGGGAGAAAATATCCGTTTTGAAACAGGTGCGTCAGATCAGGGCGCTGTGCTTGTTGTTATCGGGGTGGGGAAATAATAATTCGTCCGATTGCAGTAAATCGCTGCTGTGTTTACATTTCGTCAAGAGGAAATGTTTGGAATTATTTATTCGGGTAAATGCATAACCCCATCACTCAATAATTTTCATTTCCGAAAGCAAATTACCTGCGCCGGCATATTTGTCAATGATCCACAATGTGTATCGTATATCGAGTGAAATATTTCTGCAGCGGTCCGGATCAAAAAGAATATCACTCATCGTTCCTTCCCAGACACGGTCGAAATTTATTCCGATGAGTTCTCCGTTGGCATTTATCACCGGGCTTCCCGAATTACCGCCGGTGGTATGATTGGTCGCAATAAATGCTACCGGTAAGTTTCCCGTTTCATCGGCATATTTTCCGAAATCTTTTGATGCAAGCAATGCTAAGAGTGTATCGGGAAGATCAAATTCCTCATTCCCGTCGGCATATTTTTCAATAAGTCCGGCAGATGTTGTTCTATAGGTATAATAAACACCGTCCTTCGGGTAATATCCCTGCACTTTCCCATATGCGACACGCAACGTAGAATTTGCATCCGGATAAAAAATGTGATCGGGTTCAAATGCCATTTGTGCCTGCATGTATTTTCGCATCAGCACATCAATCTCTGCATTCATCGGGAGGATATACATATTTCTTATGAGGTCGAAATTCACTGCAATATTTTCATAGAGCAGGAAGGCAGGATCGTTAGCGAGCTCAAGCCCTTTCTTCTTTGTAATATTTTCGAGTACGGTGCGAACGGAAGCGAGATCGCTGAATAGCGTTTTTGCATACATGTCATCCCGCCACAAAATAAAATCATTTTTATACCGCGCTTTTTGCTGGAGTACATATTCAGGCTGAATGGCGGAAGGCACACTGTCGCAATAAATTTTCATCATCGCTGCGAACATTTCGCGGTCAAGCGGAAGATAATATTTAGCAAAAAATCCTTCTGCCGCTTTTAATAAACGGGCGGCTTCCTTTTGCAGTGTTGCATCTGTTGTTGTGTCGTTGGAGCACAGGTCGATCAGTTTCTGAAATCCTCCTGCATAATTAATGAGTTCTATGCCGTAAGCGGCTTCACTGGTAAAATCATTGATCTTTGAATAGGGCCTGTACACGGCATATATGGAATCTATCTTTTCGAGAAGTCCTCTGTAAGGCATTCCCTTTTCTGTCATTGTCCAGTTGCCAAACTGCTCTTCATAATTCTTTTTTAATCCGATGGTATTATTCAGTTTAAGTCCGGTCATTTCTCCCTTCCATTTTTTATATGCATTGGCAAGACTTTTAGCTTTGGATGCATACATCAGCGTAACCGTATCATTATTCAGCATATAATGATCCATGATATTAATTCTTTTACTGCGCACCATCACCCTGTTCGGGTCAACGGAATTAATAATAAGATCTACTGCAGCGGATGGAAGATATTCCTGTGTACGGCCGGGAAATCCGTACACCATTGTGAAATCATTTTCTTTTATACCATTCAGCGAAATGGGAAAAAAATATTTTGGCGTGTAGGGTTTATTCGTTTCACTGTATGCGGCGGAATGGTTCGTGCTATCGGCATATATCCGGAATATGCTGAAATCACCGGTATGTCGCGGCCAGGCCCAGTTATCGGTCTCCCCGCCAAAATTTCCCACGCTTTCCGGCGGAACACCCACCAGCCGTATGTCTTTAAATGTTTCAGTAACAAAAAGATAAAATGCATTCCCGTAATAAAACGCTTTTACCGATGCATCGTAAGGTGTATCTCCCTTGAATTGTTTTTCCAGTTTTGCGGAGAGCTGTTTGATCGCCGCAGTTCTTTCTGCTTCCGTCATCGTATCCTGCAGAAATGGAATAATACTGTCGGTCACATCGTGCATGGAAATTATAAAGGTGACAGTCAATCCCGGACAAGGGAGTTCTTCATTTTTATTTTTCGCCCAGAATCCGTCGCGCAGATAATTATGCTCCAGTGAACTTAATGCGTTCACACTTGAAAATCCGCAATGATGATTGGTGAGTAATAATCCTTCATTGGAAACTAATTCCCCCGTGCAGCCTCCGCCAAATAATACCACTGCATCTTTCATGCTGCTTTTATTCACCGAATAAATATCTTCCGCTGTGAGTTTGAAACCATTTGCACGCATGTCCTCAATATTCAGTTGCTGCAATAAAACGGGCAACCACATACCCTCATCGGCGCGCACAATCAGCGATCCGGATAATAAACTCAGTAGCAGATAAATTTTCTTCATTGAAGGTTTCCTTTCTTGATACGTGTTCAGATTTGAAATTTGGAACGGATCTCTACAGGCGTTTTTCGTTCTCACCATAAAGTCGCTCCGGGCGCAAATTTACATCCCGGGAATCTTTTGTTGTACGCCGGAGTTATTGACTCCGGTTCCTGTCATTTTTCTGTCCCCATTGTCGCCTTTTGGTTAACAGTAATTAACTTTATAGAAATTTTCTAAAAATGTTGAAAAATCTTTTCTCCTCTATTGTTGGTATTTGTGTGCTCACAGCGGGTTTCGGACAGAAATTATTTACTACGCAGCAACAATGGCCGGTGATGCCCAATTCACCTAATTATTTTGAAGTGCGGGAGGCGTATCTCTCGGAAATTGAGGAGAGGGAGATCAATGCCGGACTATTCGGTCTGGACCTGGAGGGCGATGATATGTATGCGAAATTCATGCGATGGGATTACCTGATGAAAACCCGCGTAGATGTGGATGGGAATTATCCGGACCCTGCAATTTTATTCAAAGAAACAGAACGCTATAAAAACACATATCCTGACAGGTATACTGCCGGCACAAGAGCAGCTTCGTGGGAACCCGTCGGCACTCCGGAAGTGCCCGGTTCCGGCGGTGGGGTAGGAAGGGTAAATGCGCTAATTTTCGATCCCGTCGATCATAATACGCTGTATGCCGGAACTGCCGGTGGCGGCTTATGGCGTTCACCCGACGGGGGTGGAACCTGGATTCCGCTCACCGATAATATTCCTGTTACGGGAATTGCCGATGTTGCAGTGAATCCGGCAGATCCGAATATCATTTATATCGCATCGGGCGACGGGTATGGATATGAAGCCACCTGGCAAAGTGATAACGATTTCTGGGGCGGCGTGTATTCGGCGGGGATATTAAAAACCACGGATGGCGGAATGTCGTGGAACCCGACCGGTTTGAGTTATCTCCAGGATGAATTGCAGATAGTGCAAAAGATCCAAATGCATCCGGATAATCCCGATGTGCTTGTAGCAGCAACACGCACGGGTATTTACCGGACAGCGAACGGCGGTGATACATGGACGCTCGTTGAAACAAGACATTGTTATGATTTCGCTGTGAAACCAACCGATCACAATACATTTTATGCGGTGGGAGATAAGGATGTGATCGTTTCAACTGACGGGGGATTAACATGGACATTACTGAAAAATAATATCACAACAAATGATGATCGCATGTCCATCGAAACAACGCCCGATGCTCCGGATAATATTTATGTTTTTTGTGTGGGTGATGATCTCTGGATGAGTGATGATGCAGGCGTTTCCTGGAATGCATTATCATCACCGGGCGGTGCGGTTTCTTTCTACGGATATTATGATCAGGTGCTGGAGGTTTCTGATTTTAATGCTGATTTATTATTTACCGGAGGACTGGATATCGCACGTTCCACAAACGGAGGAAGTTCATGGAGTAAAAAATCGGATTGGGCAGGATGGCCGGGAACAGATTATGCGCATGCCGATCAGAAAGTTTTATTATGCGATCCGTTAAATGAAAATATTGTTTACGCCGGAAGTGATGGCGGTGTTTTTAAATCCACAGATAAAGGAAATTCCTGGACAGATATCAGCGACGGATTAAGAATATCACAGATTTACCGTTTATCGGTTGCCCAGACAAATACCGATATGGTATTAAGCGGCTGGCAGGATAATGGTACCAATTTATGGAATGGCACCGACTGGGATCGTGTGATGGGTGGCGACGGAATGGATGTTACCATCGATTACACCAATGAAGACAGAATGTATGCAGAATATTACGATGGTGACATGTGGCGCTCACTCAATGGTGGTATCTCCTGGACACCAATGAGCGTTGCCGGCGGCGGCTGGTTAACACCATTTGAAATGGATCCCGTTGATCATCTTATTTTATATTATGGAACTGCATCCGGCAGCATCCAGAAAACAACAAATGGCGGAACATCGTGGACAACCAAAGCAGCCGGGCTCGGCGGCGAAGTGTTTGATATAATTGTTGCGCCATCCAATACAAATTATGTGTATGCCTGTGCATTGAATGCAATTAAGGTCTCGACAGACGCAGGTGAATCGTGGACGAATATTACCGGAACGCTGCCGCATTCAGGCATCGGATTTAATTATATCGCAGTGAGTGATGAAGACCCTGAACATGTTTGGGTTGTACTGAGCGGATACGATGACGGCAATAAAGTATTTTATTCTTCGAATGCGGGATCTACCTGGACAAATATTTCGGGAACGTTGCCGAATATTCCGATTAATACAATTGTTTATGAAAATGTTTCTTTGACGAACAGATTGTATATCGGAACAGATATCGGTGTATTTACCAGAGATGATGTTTCCGGTGACTGGGAGCCCTATATGACAGGTCTGCCCAACGTGATGATCCATGAACTGGAAATCAGCTATGCGGATTTTAAATTATATGCAGCAACCTATGGAAGAGGAATATGGTCAAGTAATTTATTTGATTATGTTGCGCCCACACTGGATATTTCTGTAATTGAATCAACCTATTGTCCCGGTGAAAGCGTAAATGTTTCCTATACTGCTACCGGTACCATTTTCCCGGGTAATGTTTTTTCCTGTGAGTTGAGTGATGCTTCAGGAAGTTTTGTATCACCGGTGGAGATCGGTTCCCTTGCAACAGATGTTTTAACCGGTGTCATTACCTGTGTAATTCCTGCCTCCACACCATTGGGCAGCGGATACCGTATGCGCATTGTTGCATCTGATCCAACATTTGCCGGCGGTGACAATGGATTTGATATTTCGGTAATATGCGATGTCCCTTC
>CAYTFT010000185.1:0-5884 GCA_964437155.1 uncultured Chitinophagales bacterium
GGATACCGGTGCACGATTTCTCGGCGGCACAAAACATCTATATACTTTTATCGGGAGTGAAGTTGAATATCCTGCCATTGCACGTGACAATGGAATTGAAGGGACGGTTTATCTGGAGATCACTATAGATACCGTTGGTGCTGTTTCGAAAGTAATTGTTTTACGTGGCATCGGCGGTAAGTGTGATGAAGAATCGGTGCGGGTATTGAAACTGACTTCGGGAAAATGGCTTCCGGCAAACGACGGCGGTTCACCGGTGCCGATGAAAATGATCATTCCGGTCAAATTTGAACTCATGTGACAATTCACTGCATTTGTCACAGTAATTTCACTTTTCATTTTTTTGCAATTTCAGGTGTGAAGCTTAGCGTTTATTGCATCATAGCAGTAAACATAAAGCTATGGCTGCAATTGAATCCAACACCCGGTCGCAGAATAAGGATGCAAAAAAATTCCATCGTCGCAAACAAGTATTTGTCGATCTTACGCCGATGGTGGACCTCGCATTTTTACTGATATCCTTTTTTATGCTTACCACGGCAATGACGACACCAAAGTCGATGGTGCTGCATATGCCGGATACCACTGCCAATGCTCCGGTATTACCTGAACATTTGATGACGCTCATTGCCGACAAGGATAATATCCTCTGGTATTATCAGGGTATGCAGGCAGATGGAATGCAAATGACCGATTATTCGGTGAATGGCGTGCGAAAATTATTGAAGGAAAATGTTGCGCGTGTTATTGCATTGCCCGTGAGCGGAAAGGGACTGGTCTGTATCATTAAAACAACCGACGAAGCTAAATATGCTAACCTGATCAGCCTTCTGGATGAGATGGTAATTACCGGGGTGCCGGTCTATGCCGTGCAGGAAATAACCCCGCGGGAAAAGGAAGCGATCGCCCGTGCAAAAAAATAAGTCGCCGGATATGGAAAAATAAATATTGTTTCATCTTACCACTAAACTGAATACTATGAAAAATCCCGCCAGCTATCTCGTATCATCGATCGAAGACATTGTGTTCGAGGACCGTAACAAAGCCTATGGCGCATATCAGTTGCGCAAAGACACCAACAGGCATATCGGAGCCGCATTATTTATCGGCATTGCCATAACAGGTTGTATGGCAGCTTATATGCTGCATAGCCGTGCTGATGATATTGTAAAAAATGAAATTTTCCGCATCATTGAACTCAACGATGTTAAAATGCCTGATATACCGGTTCCGGAAGTGAAGGCACCTGCTCCTGTGCAGCCACCGGTGGCGGAAACACAGACAATTGAATTTGTTACCATGGTGCCGAGAAACGATGCGCAGGTGGCATCCAACGACCTCACCAAAATCAATGATATAAAAAATAAAACCATCAGCACTGTTACGAATAATGATCCGAAAAATAACGGCACGCCCATATTAAAAGAACCGGCCATAAAAGGAAATCCTGTTGCCGCAGCGGACCAGACCGTATATAAATTTACCGATACACCACCGTTATTTCCCGGCGGATTTGATGCCATGCAGCAATGGATCGCAAATCATATTCAATATCCGAAACAGGCAATGGATTTTGGAACAGAAGGAATTGTATATGTAAGTTTTGTTGTCAATGCCGATGGTTCCGTTACCGATGCAAAAGTGGAAAGAGGAATAGGTTCCGGTTGTGATGAAGAAGCGGTGCGTGCAGTGGAAAATATGCCCGAATGGATACCCGGCAAAATGAATAAAAATGCAGTGCGCGTAAAACAAACCATTCCCATCAGATTTGAATTGGTGCATTAACTACGTTTATTAAAATCAGGTTTCGAAATGCCTCCCGGATGCAAATTCGGGAGGTTTTTTTAGCAGTGAGCAATGGCTCCTTCCTCCTGCGAAAATCCAAATCTCGCCTCTCGATTCTCGCCTCTCAAATCTCGTCTCTCGATTCTCGATTTTCGATTCTCGATTAGCAAAAGCAATCATGGAGCATAAGCATAAAGCAATAATAATCCGGCGAAAAATACCCCTTCTAATTATCAATCCTCATGAATCCCCAATTTCCTGCAGGCGGTTTCACTTGCTTTTTGTTCGGCGCGTTTTTTACTGTAGTCGGTATCTTCGGCAATGAGTTCTGCATCGAGCATGAGTCCCATTTTATACATGCGCTTTCCTTTGAGTTCATGTTCTTCGAGTAATTCAAAACGTATTTCGCGTGCATTTTTCTGTGACCACTCGATGATCTTACTTTTGAAATTTACGACTAAACTTTCGAGTTCTTCGATCTCATAATGCGGCACTAAAATTTTATGCATAAAAAATGTATATGCATTTTCATAACCGGAGTCGACATAAATTGCGCCGACAAGTGCTTCCAATGCATTGCCGAGTACGTTGCTTTTCGCGAGATCTGTTCCGCCCTTGCGCACCTGCATCATTTCACCGATACCGATTTTCATCGCCACACGGTTGAGTTGTTCGCGGCTCACAATTTTGCTTCGCATTTCGGTGAGAAAACCTTCTCCTTTATAGGGATATTTTTTAAACAGATAATCGGCGATCACCAGATCGATCACAGCATCACCCAATAATTCGAGGCGCTCATTATTTGTATGCACCGAATTATGGATGGAAGAATGTTGAAAGGCGAGGCGATAGACATTGTAATTGATCGGCGTATACCCGGTCATGCTTCTTAATTTCCGGCAAAATGTTTTTTCCGGTCCGAAATAACAATTGTAGAATTTACGAATAGCAGGCAGCAAGCAGGTATTTACTCAACTTTTTTAAAGATGACGGAGGCATTATGCCCGCCGAATCCGAAGGTGTTGCTCAAAACGGCGCGGAGATCACGGTTCTGTGCTTTATTGAAAGTTAAGTTGAGTCGGGTATCAAATACAGGATCGTCTGTAAAATGATTGATGGTTGGCGGAATCACTCCGTTTATCAAAGCCATCACACTGGCAATTGCCTCGATCGCTCCGGCAGCACCCAGCAGGTGACCGGTCATCGATTTAGTAGAGCTGATGTTCATGTTATAAGCATGTTCACCAAATACGGCCTGAATGGCCTTGATCTCCTGCGGGTCACCAATCGGTGTAGAGGTTCCGTGCACATTGATATAGTCCAGGTCTGCCACCGACATACCTGCATCGCGCAATGCATCTTTCATAACGAGCTGTGCACCAAGTCCTTCCGGATGCGGGGCCGTCATATGATAGGCATCGGCACTCATGCCGCCGCCCATATATTCGGCATAGATCTTTGCGCCGCGGCGGATCGCATGTTCATATTCCTCGAGGATAAGCGCACCTGCGCCTTCCCCCAGCACAAAACCATCGCGGTCGAGGTCGAAAGGACGTGAAGCTGTTTGCGGAGAATCATTGCGCTCACTCAGCGCCTTCATTGCATTGAATCCGCCAACGCCGGGAGCGGTAACCGCTGCTTCGGATCCGCCGGCGACAACTATGTCGGCACGGCCCATCCTGATACAGTCGGCTGCGATAATAACGGAATGTGTAGAAGAAGCACAGGCGGAAACAGTGGCGAAATTGACGCCCCTGAATCCGTATCGGATGGAGATCATACCGGCAGCGATATCGCTGATCATCTTCGGTATGAAAAACGGATTGAACCGGGGCGTTCCATCGCCCTTGGCAAATGCAAAAACCTCCTCTTCAAAGGTTTTGATACCCCCGATTCCGCTCGCCCAGATCACCCCGACACGGTCGCAATTCACCTGGTCAGGATGAATAACGGCGTCTTTCACCGCTTCCTCCGTTGCCGCAATGGCATAATGCAGAAAGGGGTCCATGCGCCTGACCTCTTTTTTGTCGATAACAGTGGTGGGATCGAAGTTCTTCACCTCACAGGCAAAACGTGTTTTGAAGTTGGTCGCGTCAAAACGGGTGATCATATTCGCCCCGCTCTTCCCCGCAACCAGGCCCTCCCAATACTCACGTACAGAGTTGCCAATAGGAGTGAGTGCTCCCAGTCCGGTAACTACAACTCTTTTAAATGCCATGTGGTGGAATAAGAATTACTTAACGTGTTCTTCCAGGTAAGCAATGGCGTCACCTACTGTGGTAATGCCTTCAGCCTGCTCATCAGGGATAGAGATGTTGAATTCTTTTTCGAATTCCATGATCAGCTCTACAGTATCTAATGAATCAGCGCCTAAATCATTGGTAAAGCTGGCTTCGGGAACTACTTCGCTCTCGTCTACACCAAGCTTGTCGATAATGATCTTTTTTACTTTTTCTGCAATTTCTGACATTGTTTTAGGTTTTAATATTCCGGCTCAGGGCAGGAATTGTTTTAAAATAAAGTGCAAAGATATATGAATGTGCGGTGATTCTGCAAGTGCCCCGGGATATAATCATGGCGTGTTACCTTTGGGGCAATTACCTGCGGAGGTGGCAAAACGCAAAATCAAGATAGACCCTGAGTTTGACTTCATTCTGATAGGGATCGTATCCCCGTTGCAGGACTACCGTCTGGCATGGTTTATCAATACGGTCATGTTCAAGTCGTTATCCAAAATGGAAGACCGGGTAATAACGGATCCGGTGAACATGCGGCAGATGACATTTTCACGGTATGATTATACCGAGGAGATCACGAAATCGGTGTTTCACCTCCTGCAGAATAAACATGCGGCGGAATGCCTGCTCCCTGAAATGAAAAACATCGATTATCTGTTGATCATCAAAGGGGATTATTATAAATCGCGGGTAAAGGAAATCGCAAAAAAACTGCGGACGGTTGAACAAATTCAGGCTGTTGTTATTTTGCAAACGGAAGAAGTGAAATCAAAAAACAATCTTGTGCTGGAGGATTAACGAAACCGGCAGAAGGAAGCGGGTCCGGAAAGGAAATAATAGTATAGCAGAAGATGAACATGTTTATAAGAGGTAATTTTAAGCTACGTTCAATTAAACAGTAAATAATTTTTATTTGCCAGCCGCCGGCAGCCATACGATCAGTATTTCATTCAATGAAAGGAAGTAATAATAAAACGAAGATCATTGCAACGCTCGGTCCCGTGAGCAGTAATCGGGAAATGATCAGAAAATTAATTCATGCAGGCGTGGATGTATTCCGGCTGAATTTTTCACACGGCACACACGATCAGCATCTCGCAACAATCGGAATGATAAAAGAGGCGAACGGAGAACTTGGAACGCACGTAAGCATCCTCGCCGATCTGCAGGGTCCCAAGATCAGGCTTGGTGAGGTATTGCCGCTTACACAACTTGTTGAGGGCGATATTTTTGAATTTACAACACAACCGGTTATCGGCGATAATAAAAAGGCATTTATCACTTACGATAAATTTCCGCGCGATGTTGAGGAAGGAGAAACAATTTTGGTGGATGACGGAAAGATCGAATTAAAAGTAATTTCTACCGACCATAAAGAATCGGTAAAGGCAAGGGTTATTTTCGGAGGAGCGATCTCTTCTAAAAAAGGAGTTAATCTTCCGGATACGAAAGTCTCGACGCCTTCACTAACAGAAAAGGATCATGCAGATCTTTTATTTGCACTGGAGAACGGCGCCAACTGGATCGCATTATCTTTTGTTAGAAAGGCGGATGATATTATACATTTAAAAAATATAATCCGGCACCATGGCAAGCACGCGAAAGTGATCGCGAAGATCGAAAAACCGGAAGCGTTGAAAAATATCGACGCGATAATTGAAGCAACCGATGCTATAATGGTAGCCCGCGGCGATCTCGGCGTGGAAATGCCGGTTGAAAATGTTCCATTTACACAAAAGGACCTTTGCCGCCGCTGTCTCGAAAATACAACTCCTGTCATCATCGCCACACAAATGATGGAAAGCATGATCGAACATCCGCACCCGACACGTGCTGAAGTAACGGATGTTGCCAACGCAGTT
>CAYTFT010000186.1:0-5803 GCA_964437155.1 uncultured Chitinophagales bacterium
ATTGTTAAGATTTCTGCTAGGTATGAAATTTTTATACTATTGCACTTCATGTTCATTTCTAGGCTATTAATAAGTGTCCCCTTTCGAAGCTGATCACTTGTTTACAATGAAAGGGATCGTTCCTGAAATTTTATCATTCAGATAGTTCAGGAAATAGATGCCGTTTGCATATGATGAAATATCTATCTGTTCGGGTAAAGGACCATTATTCCTGAAAAGGATCTGCCCTATTTCATTGAAGACTTGATATGTCATATTCCCATTTAGCCTTATATTATCAAATAGGTTGATATATTCTGAAGCAGGATTCGGATATAATGAGATCATTTGATCCATACTACCGGTATTAATTCCTTCATAAGCCGGTATCGGGAAAATGGATTCAAACATCCAGCCGTCCAGTGAGTCGATAAGGGAATCGCTGGCAAATGTGAACCGCAGGCCTATCGTATCGTATTCGTCATTAGTGATAGATTCATCAAACCAAAGATGTAAAGAGCTGGTCAGGTCTCTGGAAAAACCGGGCTCATGCAAAGCGGCAACAGAGTCATCAATTGTATATAAAATACCTTCTCCAAAACCAATATCATCTACTTCGGGATCATTTATTATATTTACCCAGGGTGAACCAGAATGGGAGATATCGATCTTACCTCCATCTGAACCTTCAGTTGATTGCATAGAAAAAATGATTTGAAATTCTGTGCCCCAGTAGCTCTCCGTTCTTCCGAAAGCATCACAGTCAATAACAAAATAAACCTCGAAAATTGAAATATTGCTGATTGGATAGGGTTGAACTGAATCGGTGATCAATACTCGGTCGCCCGGACTGGTAACAAACATGCTTTTCTGTGCCTGACCAAATTGCCATGTATTTTCTGCTGCAGTATCCAGTTGAATATAATACCAGCTGCTGTCATATTCCGAAATGTCAAAACTCCAATATGCATCACCAGTGCAGGTGGTATAAAATGGCTGGGCCATTATAATGGAAGATAATACCACCAGCCAAGTCATCAGGAAATATTTCATATTCTTAGAATTTAAGATAATCTATTATAAAACCTCCCAATTCACAATAAAATTGAAAGAATGATCTCTTCCATCCAATGAGTCCTTAAACCGCTTAAAAATTTATCCTGTACTGCATGGTAAAATTCCTTGGCGGATCATATTTGGCGGGGCGCAATGCATACATGCGGTTGAAAACATTTTTCACAAGTACCTGCACATTTGAATTCGAAGTCACTTTATAACCCAGCCGTGCATCAACGATCCAGTCACCGCTGAGATGATCTTCACGATATTCAGTAATTCCCGGAATAAAACTCAGATAGATCGCATCAAGATTTTCCATTAAACTGAAATAATTGATATCAGTACCGAAGGAAAATTTTCCCAGTTCATATTGCATATCCATTCTTATCATATGCCTGAACCTGTATTTTAATACCGAACCAAGAAATGCAGAATCCGTTGATTTAGCCGTAAATCCTTCTATGAAATTGCTCATAAAATCAGAAAAGGAGAGGTTGCTCGAATCCGCATCAATATCAGCCGGGTAGATATAATTATATCCGCCTGACAAGGTGACGGGATGGCCGAATAATTTTCCTTCCCCGTTGACCGTCAGTTCAATGCCGCCAATCCTGGCGCGCGTTGAATTCAGCGATTTAAATCCGAGACCCTGGCCCGTATAGAAATTAAAAATAAATTCCGTCATCTCGTAATAATCCGTCAGATAAAAGGCAAGATCGGTATAACCAAACCAGGTATCTCCGTCGATCGTGCGTTTGATCCCGAGTTCGGTGTTCCATCCGTATTCGGCAACCAGGTCGGGATTCGGAAAAATCTGCAAAGAACCCAGGTTCGTGCTTGCATATTTTTCCACGAGACTCGGAAAACGGTAACCCTGTCCGAACGATAAGCGAAAATGTGTGAGGCGCCCGGCTGCATAATTTAATCCTCCTTTAAAAATGGGCACGGCTGTCCCGTCAATGGAATCTATCTGATAGAGTTCTTCACGCACACCGACATTCAGGGAGAGGCGGTCGAATATTTTTTTATCTGCCTGAAAATAAATTCCTGCCGATATACCATCGTGTACTCCGAGCTGAAAATCATCCACATTAAAATAATATCCGCTTGTTCCGGCAGTAATTACGATATCATTTCCGAATTCCCGATGGAACTGATAATCGAGATTCATTAAATATCCGTTCCCTCCGGTGGTATCAGAATATGCTACATTATTATTATAAAAACGCATTTTGAATTTATGCGCATTATGAAACCGGTCGTAATAATTTAACCACGGATCGATGGATGACCATTTATATTGCCAGTTAAGTAATGTGGTGGAAGATGTATCCAGATAACCCTGAAACGGGACATAGGCTCCCGTATCATAACCTGCCCATAAAAAATATAAACCCTCGCGATCGCTCATAATATTTCCATTAATGCCCCATGTTAATCTGTCGGAGGAAGCGGGATGAAACCGTGTTTTCCAGTTGAGCCGTGCGCGATTGCTGTGCTGCCCCTGGAGATAAGAATTATTTTCTGAAATATGTCCCCCGGCCACCAGGTCCATTTTTTCAAATTTCTGTTTATGTGAAAAATTAAATCCCGTAAAAGTCGGATTATGGTCCCACCAGGTTGCCGGTGCAAAAGAAGGTTTATCATATATGCCATGATACAAGGTGATGCTGCTTTCGGGAACAAGAGAGGGCCACGCGGTGCGGACGGCAATAACACCATTGAGTGCGCTGCTTCCGTATAGTACACTCGATGCACCTTTAATGATCTCGATCTGTTCCACATTTTCCATCGGCACAAAATTCCATTTCGCATCACCGCGGTCCGCCGACAATAATATCTGATCGTCAACCACCAGCATCACACGGCTTCCCGCGCCATAGGTAAATCCTGTTCCGCCCCGGATATTAGCCTGCTCGTCCATCATATACACACCGGGCGCTTTTAAGATCGCTTCGGAGAGATTTGTTGAATTTGTGTTTTGTATCAGGTCGCTGTTTACCACTTCAATGCTTACCGTTTCTTCGGTCAGTTTTTTAGCATACAGACTACCGCTGACAACAACAATATCCAGTGCAGCGAGCGAAGGCGAAAGCGGAATTTCCAGATAGATATCCTCCTTATTCAATTCGACAATTTGATCCAACGGTTCATACCCTATATAACTGATATGTAACTGATGTTTTCCAGCAGGTAGTTGCAGTTCAAATTTTCCATCGGCATCAGTACTCGTCCCTGAATTATCATCTCCGGCAATATTCACGCCTGCAAGCGGCTGATGCGATTTACCATCCAGTATAATTCCTCTGATAGTTTGAGCTGAAGCAGGCACCAAAAAGCTGCTCAGAATAAAAGCTATGAAAAAGAGTAATACTGATTTCGTCTGCATCCTGTGTACGAAAAATTTCTCTGCCGAAAATTAATGAAAATCAGACTGAAATAATTGATCCTTTCACAGGGGCGGGCTTTTCACTCCCGCATACGGACTATTTTTCCTTTACATAGGGATGCTCTTTCAACTCCACAATCAGGAATCTCGCGGGCTTATCGCCGGTATTTTCGGTCCAATGTGGCCTTTCGGGAGCCGAAAATCCTGAGTCGCCGGCTGCAAGGTCATATTTTTCTTCCTTACCATCGGAATAATGAATAAGAAGATGACATTCGGTCAAGGCATAAAAGAAATGTGCAGGATGGGTATGCACCAAACCCTTTTCATGCGGTTGAATGGTAACTTCTGATGCCCGCACCAGTGTTGTGTCGGCCAGCGTTTTAACCGTTTTGGCATCCAGGTCCTGCCAGTTTTGAGCAAACAGTCCGGTACCAGTAAGAAACAGGATCACCAGCATTGCTTGTATCCTGCGGAAAATGTCAGATTTTTTCATAATTCTAATTTTTAGGTGTAAATTGTTTTCGGTTTACAACAGTAAATATGCACTGTGGAGTATGGTCCATGGTGGTAACCCGAACCAAAAAAATAAATATGCTTGTAGGTGAATTATCTAAACGAAGCGGCTTCAGCAGAGATACAATCCGATTCTATGAAAAAAACGGACTTATCAATATTAGCCGCAAGGAACGTCGTCTCAATAATTTTAAGGAATATCCCGAATCGGTTTTACAACGACTTTTAACGATCAGAACAATTAAGAATTTTGGCTTTACCCTGAATGAAGTTTCTGAAATATTAACCCTCATCGATATAGATGCAGCAACATGCGGAAATGTTCTGGACAGGTTCAATGAAAAAGTTATCCGAATAGATGAAAAAATAAGTGAATTGACGGGTATCCGAAATTTACTTCTGGAAGGGAAAAATAAATGTGACCAAATGTGCTGTTCTGAACCCGGGGAAGATATATGCCGTGTTTTTATTTCCGATTTGCCTATATTGAAAGAAAAAAATATCTGCTGAGCAACCATTAATTCTGCACTGCCGATTTATCCGCTTTCGGCAAAATGGCCCCATGGTAATGCAGGAGTTAATTCCGCAACGGCTATGGCTAATGCAGTCGAGGGACTGCACACCTAATTAATAAATTACTCCTGACGCGTTATTTCAATTTTCCAATTTCACTTTAAGCCGGAACCAATTGGAATCATTATCAGATATCAAATTAATTACTTCACCCCATACTCACTCAACCACCACGCGAACATCGCCATCACCGCTGCACCCATGTGTAATTCACGTTTATTTACTTTATCAAACGTATCGTTGTCCGTATGGTGCAGGTCCATGTATCGCTGTGAATCAGGAACGAGGCCGAATAATGATACACCCGAGGCGCCCATCGGGCCGATATCGGTACCGCCGTGTCCTTCATTAAATGTGTACAAACCATACGGCAACATCAGCGCTTTCAGTTCATTGAATTTCGGATGATACTGAAATTCCGAATCGATTGAAAATCCGCGCGGAGAAAAACCCCCTGCATCACTTTCAATGGCGGCTATACATTTTTCATTTTTATTATTCTTCACATATTCACCATACGTTTTTCCGCCCATATTTCCGTTCTCTTCATTCATGAACATTATGCATCGAATGGTTCGCTGCGGATGTACGCCTGCGGCCATCAATGCCCGCACTACTTCCATGCTCTGCAAACACCCTGCGCCGTCATCATGTGCACCTTCACCCACATCCCAGCTGTCAAGATGACCGCCTACAACAATGATCTCATTCGGGTATTTTGTTCCGGTAATTTCACCGATCACATTATAGGATTTTTCATCCGGATATTTTTTACAATGCAGGATCATTTTAAATTGCAGATGCGCATTTTTCTGTAATGCAGCATGTAATACATCAGCATCCATTGTGCTGATAGCCACGCAGGGTACAGGATCGCGTCCGGAATGAAATCCTGTACTGCCGGTATGCGGAAAATCATCATGCACCGAACTCACACTGCGGGTGATGGTTGCAATGGCACCATAAGCAGTTGCCGAATCCGGTGCATACCAGCGATACGGACCTGCATCGCCATAGCCCTCAAAAGTATTGATCACATTTTGCGGAAATACATGATTGAAGAAAACGATCTTTCCGTTTACTTTTTCCCTTCCCAATTGCTTCAATTCATTAAAATCGGCGACTTCAACCACTTCTGCCGTTATACCGCCATCGGGTGTCGCTATGCTTCCGCCTAACGCGAGAATATCCACCTGACCTACTCCTATTATCTCCCCATATTCTTTTTGCCCGCGTTCCCAATGCGGCACCATAACCTCCTGCAGCCATACTTTGTCGAAACCGGCCGCT
>CAYTFT010000187.1:0-5789 GCA_964437155.1 uncultured Chitinophagales bacterium
GATTTCAAAAATGCAAAATCAAATTCCCCGTCATTATCCATATCAACGCCCGCAGATTCGCCGTCAAACTGAAGAACAATATCGGGGTCAATATCAGTATACACCACCTGGCCTGTTGAATTATTGTGCAAGAGTAGTAATACCCCGGCCATGCCGGAGTATTGCCTGAGTGAGAATTTATTTTTAGACTTCATTCGATTTTCATCATTTTTTTATAGATATAGAATGACTTCTTTGCATCTGTAATGCCGACCATGAACATTCCCGAAGGAAGACCGGATATATCAATCGGTTCATTTTGCCGGGTTACTAAACTGCCTGTTTTTTCGCCTTGCAAATTAAAAATATCGATAACGAATTCATCAATGATAACCTGTGGAAGGGTGCAGTTAATACGGAAAGAATTACCAGACGGATTTGGATAAATATTGATCTGCTTCTCAGTTAAAACAATCCCTTCCCGCGGAGATGTGTAAACGGGAACGGTAAAATACCCGTACGAATTCGGCGGAACTGTTACACAAATGGCTCCCCCGGGTAAGCCTGTGCATTCCGGATCATTGGCTACGGGTCCTGTGACACCCTGAATCTCAAATGGATGGAGATGATTTGTATTATTATAACATGTATTCATGTCAAAAAGCATGCTTCTCCCGGAACATGAGTATGATCTCAGGGGATCAACATTAAAAATTTCGGCATCGCCAAACCCAAGAGTAGTTGCTCCGGGAAAAAGATTAATCAAATAACCCGGTGTTAATTTATAGCTCTGCGTTTCGTTTTTCATGTTTGAATAGTAAATATACAGCGTATTTTCAGCATCGATAAATAATGTTGGTTGAATATTTGGATTATGTGCATATATTAAATAGTTGGATGGCACATACTGCAGTTCACGTTTTGATATCTCACTTAACAATTCAAAAGTATAATACATGGTGCGTTTCAACCATAAAAGCTGACCCGCCGGAGCGGGGTCAAGTGGATCGGGGTTCCCGGCTTCATCGAGATGATAGGATAAATCAGCTGCATCGGCATGCAGGGTCATTGCATAATAAGCTCCCCCGCCCCAGCCATGAAAGGTTGAATATGTATGGAAACCTTCTCGGTAGTCGGGGTCAAAATTCTTTTTCAGGTCGTTCAAAAACCATTCATGTATCAAAAGTCCATGAGCAAAACTGTTACAATAGGACGTAAGACGGGTCTGCTCATAAGAGTCATTAGAGTAATCATTGTTTTTATCCTTTAGATTCCATTCAGTTGTCCATAGTTCCTTTTTCCATTTCTTTTTCAGGTATAGTTTCAAATCCGTATTTTGCTTGTCGTAAGACTGATCATAGCGTTGCCTGATAAAGGTTTTAAAGTTACCAAAATCATTGCCTGATAACCCCATGAGTCTTTCAAAAGCATCACTGAGACGTTCATCCTCTGTATTATATTGCCATTTGTCTGCCGGCCAAAAATCGCAAGCCTCACTCGTGCAATCAGGGGCCGTACCGGACACAGGATATTCTTCATCACAGAAATAATCAACAGGAATCTGATTGTAATTTCCATTCGGCTCATAATATGGATGAAGAATGACAGCATCAAACAGAAATCTGTCTATCCCGTCCACAGTGATAAAATCGTAATAATGATTCGTCATATCTAAATTCCAGTTGGATGAAAGATCTGCCTCCGTTCGCAAGGCATACCATTCCGGTGCACCTGATTTCAAGTTGGCAGCCGGAAGACCTACTTTACAAAGAAACGAAGGATCAGATTTGAAGGATGATATAAAATTATGATCTGATTGAAAAGCAGGATTAAATACATAGTTAAAATAATCGTTCACCCAGCTTTGGTAACCCTCTGAAAATAATTCACCCGGATCGTCAATCGCATCAGCATCCACTTCATCAAAATCATGTCCGTTAATAAACCCCCAGTAATCGTCAAATTGATTATACCCCATCAGATCCTGAGCCCATTTCAGGTTCATTTCGTTTCCCATTTCCACTCCAACCACGTGTACTGATGTGACGCCATTCCCTCCATCCTCCTTGGAATCGTCATTTTCCAGATAGTCAATTATCCGCCGGCATTGGGAAGCAGTTTCACTGATCACATTCAGATCAATAATGACATCTACCGTATAATTCCCCTGATCCTGGATGTAATCAACCAGAGCAATAAACTGATCAATATAAAGTTGCTGCTGGCTTAATGTTGGTAACACATTCATTTGCTCATGGTAATTTTCTGCAGCATTTTCTATACTTCCCTTATAATCGTCACTATTCATCCATTCATGACAATTGTCGCAAATATCATCAGCCAAGTCACTGGTAATACCTGCCATATACAACGGATCATCTGCCTGGATATTGTCAATTAAATTACCTGGATCATCTGTTTCATTGGTGATATCGTAGTACCGTATGATTTCTTCCAAATCATAACCATAACCGATCGGAAATTTGTCGTCAATATTATCTCCATCTGTATCATAAGGCAACAAATGCATCCAACGGCTGCTCCCTCCACCCGGAAACCTCAGTACGCGTGGTTTCAGGTCGGCGAGCCAGCCCCAGGTAGTAGGATAATTTACATTACTTTCATCCTGGGGTTGATGTTTAGGTGTAAACATCCCTTCAAGATGATAGCCGAAAAGCTCTTGCTGAATTTCCTTTTTAAATCCACCGGGTGTTATTGATATATCCCTTGTAAAATCAAATTCCCGAAGCTCGGTTTCGGTAGAATCATAAATAGTGTCCGTTGGATCCGATAAACTGTCTTCATATAAAGTAAATACAGTATCTAATCCAATATTCGAAAATGATATCGTATCACCGTCCCCATAATCATCAGCCACAGCAAGGCTGTCTTCATAAGTTGAATCAGGATCAAATGTTGTTTCTAGATCTAATTTTAAAATACCCGTATCGTGATTTATTAATGAATAATGTGAAATGTTGGCGGATAACATTTTCATAAGCCCCAGAATCATCAATACATAGATAAAACGGGAAGTGGATTTAGCAAAAGTTGCATTTTTCATAAGTTAAATGTTTTAAAATAAATGAAATGTTTCGATAGTCTTTACAGTTTGGGATCACAAACATCATCATCATCGAATTATTCGCAATGTATTTTGTAAAAACAGTATAATTTGTAGGATGATTTTACTTAGTAATCCAAATAAATTCACATATCACAACCAATCCACACCCATGCCGGTATTAAATTAACCAACTAATTAAGAGATTACGTCCACGTATATTCAAGTTAATTTTATTATTAGTCGATAAAAATTAACGCCTCATCAAACCAAGTAATGTATCTTGTAGTTTGACCGGCTTCTAATAGTGTCAAACATATCATGTGGCCAGTTCCGATGTAGTATGAGTGGGGTTCAACTCACATCGCCAACGGTGATGGAGATTTGAAATTTGAGAAAACCCTGAAATTTGAGAAAAGGGAATTAAACGACTAAATAAAAAAACAACATTACAACTGGAAATCAGTGTTCGTGGTGATTGCGTACGAGCGCGCAGAGGGGGGGGGGATATCAAGGGTTTCATGTACTATTCAAAAGTAATATATCAATTTTAAATTTTCTAATTTTTTTGATGAATTTTTGGTTATTAATCCTCTGAGGCAAATTAAATAAATGATTAAAATAGCTTGAGGGATTATTTACTAATTTTCCGGTTCGAAAAATTTCATCTGTTGATAAAAGCACGATAATTCAAAATGATCCAACCCAAACTCCGCCGCTTCGACCTCACCATGATCATTATTAGTCTGGTGATCGGGGTGGGTATATTTCGGACACCATCAACGGTGGCGCATGAAGCGGGTTCTGTTTCTGTTTTTTATGTGGCGTGGATCTTTGGTGGCATCGTGAGTATTTGCGGTGCGCTCACCTTTGCTGAGATCGGTGCGCGGTTGCCGGCGGCCGGCGGCTATTATAAAATATTTTCAGCGGCCTATCATCCCGCCTATGCATTCATGCTTAACTGGAGCCAGGTAATCATCAATGCAGGCAGCAGCGCGGGTGTCGCTATTATCGGAGCGGAATATATTCAACCTGTTTTATTTCCTTCGGCAGCCAATCCCGACACCACGATAAAGATCGTTGCTGTGTTGCTCATTCTGGTTTTATTTGCGATCAATTTTGCGGGCATCAAAATGGGGGCCCGCACACAAAATTTTCTGAGCATGCTGAAGATCATCATGATCCTTGTATTTTGTACGGCATTGTTTGGTCCGCATGCAACACTGCCTGAAGCCGGTAACCTTACGACCACCGATCATTCTTTCATGCGCGCCTTCGGATTCGCGCTTATCTCCATTTTTTTCACCTATGGCGGTTATCAGCAAACGGTAAATTTCGGCGCCGATATTCAGGACCCGCAAAAAAATATCCCTGCCGCCATATTCCGGGGGATGCTCATAGTGATCATTTTGTACCTGCTGCTGAATGTTACCTATCTAGAAATTCTGGGCTTCGACGGCATGGCAAATTCTCCCCTGCTGGCCGCTGCCATTGCTGGTACTTTATTTGGCGAAGCCGGGAGCCAAATCGCCTCCATCGTTTTGTTTATTTCGGTCATGGGATTTTTAAATACCTCGGTAATGAGCAATCCGCGTGTGTACTATGCAATGGCCGACGATAAAATTCTGCCCCCGGTATTTAAAAATGTGAATACAAAAACACAGACACAGGAATTCGGACTCACATTCTTTATCGCCGTGATGATCCTATCGATCTTCATTTTAGGATCCTTCGATAAGATCGTGAATTATGTCATATTCATTGATAGTATCAGCCTGGCGAGCGCCGCTGTTGCGATATTTAATTTACGAAATCGATCAACTGCACAATATGCAGGGTTCCAATTAAAAAGCATATGGAAATATGTTGTTCCGGTCACGTTTACAATCGTATTATTATTCGTGACCTATAATACGGTATTATCCGACAAACGTTCGGCGGGTTTCGGTTTTTTAATCTTTGTGATGGGATTGCCGTTATTTTATTTAATTCGTTATCTGCTAAACGAAAAGCGGCAGGAAAAACACTGGGATCAGACGGAATAAATTCGAATTTGAAAGATCACCGGATGAGTGATCGATATAGTTGCAGGATCGTTTCTGTCATTCTATCCCAACCAAACCTCTTTTTTTCTTCCTGAATACCGCTGATAAATATTTCGCGTTTCCCTGAAATATAAAAATCACACAGGGCATCGGCGATTGCGGCCGGTTCCGGTTCCACTACATATCCGGCCCGTTCGTGGGGCACCATTTCGGCGAGCCCGCCTACATTGGTAACGATCATCGGTATTTCAAAATGATAGGCGATCTGTGTCACCCCGCTTTGTGTTGCATGTTTGTAGGGTTGCACGACAAGATCGGCTGCGCAGAAATAATATTTCACATCCTCATCGGTAATAAAATGACTGAACAGATGGATACGATCAGATATGCGTGCATCCTGCAGCCACTTTTCATAGGGTGCCCTGTCCGTGTAAAATTCACCGGCAATGATCAGATCAATATCGCCCAGCCTTATATCGGTAAATGCTTCGAGCAACAGATCAAGCCCTTTGTAATCGCGGATGAATCCAAAAAACAAAATATATTTTTTGACCGGATCCAGATGTAATTTTTCACAGGCAACAGTTTTTGAAACCGCGGGTCCGAAATTATCAAACAGCGGATGCGGATTGGATGCACGCAACTTGTTGCGGTTGAAACGAGCGAGATCCTTCAAAACGGAATTGCTCATTACTACAAAT
>CAYTFT010000188.1:0-5761 GCA_964437155.1 uncultured Chitinophagales bacterium
AAGAAAAAGCAGAGGAACTGGGCATTAAACCCCTTGCGAAAATTCTCGCATATGCAGATGCGCAACAGGCTCCGGAGTGGTTTACCACCACACCTGCCAAGGCAATGCCGATTGCAATAGAGCGCGCGGGTCTGAAAATTTCTGATATTGAATATTTCGAGATCAACGAAGCTTTTGCAGTAGTAGCCCTGGCGAATATGAAAGACCTCGGCATTGCGCATGAGCGGACAAATATTTACGGTGGTGGCGTTTCGATCGGGCATCCGATCGGCAGCTCCGGCGCACGCATTACAATCACATTGCTGAGTGCATTGCAAAACAATAATGCCCGTTACGGATGCGCCGGTATCTGTAATGGCGGTGGCGGTGCAAGTGCTATCGTTATCGAAAGAATGTAAATCATGTGGTATTGCCAGGAATATAAACACCTGCATACACAATAAAATACCGGAATTTTCCATTTATAAGCCTGAGTTTTACGCTCAGGCTTTTTGATATATGAAGATTATTGTTTGCACTTTTCTGTTTATCGCATCTGCATTTTCCGTTTTTTCTCAAAACGCGAAAAACAGCATCACACCAGAAAATCTGGTGAAGCTGCAACAGTATGAAGACACATTGAAATTTTTGGGTGATACAATGGTACAAAGTACACATTGGGAAATGCGCGAACTCGCCACCGTTCGATTTGTAAAAACGATGGTGCAGGCTTTGAAAATTGAAAATTCATACCTCTACCCTTTCGATTCCATTCCCACCATATCCATTACCAAACCTGCCGATGATCAATTCAGGATCCTTACCTGGCAGCTTACCATGAAAGACCGCACCTATCGTTATTACGGAACGATACAGATGCATTCCGAACAATTAAAAATGTTCCCGCTTATTGATATGAGCCTTTTTATTCCGCATCCGCAGGATACCATTTTAAGCAGTAACAACTGGTACGGGTGTATTTATTATAATATCGTGAAAAAGAAATACAAGGGGTCAGATTATTATTTATTATTTGGCTGGGATGGAAATGATATGTGGAGCAACAAAAAGATCATTGAGGTTTTATCTTTCGATAAATTCGGCACCCCTGTTTTTGGGAGGCCGCTTTTTTTATTGAAGGGAGATACCGATCCTAAAACCAGAATTATTATCGAATATAAAGAAGACGCTTCACCGGTTTGCAATTACGATGAAAAGATGAAAATGATCGTCATCAGTTATCTGCGGCCGGAAAATCCGATGTCGGAAGGGATCTATTTCACCTATATCCCCGATGGCACATACGTTGGATTTTATTTCAAAAAAGGCCTGTGGCGGTTTAAGGAAAAAGTATTTGATCAGACGCAGGATGCGCCGCCCGATTTCACGCCGAAGCGGGAGGGAGAAGATCCGAATATCTATCAGCATTAATTACCGCAATTATTCTCTGCTCGTAATTTTACTCAATACGATCGCAGTGGCGACAGCTGCATTCAGTGAATCCGCCTTACCGGCTCCGGGAATTGTTATTTGCAGATCACAACAATCCAGCACTTTTTGAGAAATACCATTTGATTCGCTTCCTGTTACTACGATCCCGTCGCGTGTCCATTCCGTAGTATGTATATTTTCACCGGTGAGGGTGGTTGCATATTTTCTTACGTATTGTGCCTTTATAAAATCAACGAGATCCGTATACACAACTTTTACCCTGAAAAGGGAACCCATAGTCGCCTGAATAACTTTGGGATTATATAATTCAACACAATCCTCGCTGCATACGATCTGCCTGATTCCAAACCAGTCCGCCGACCGTATGATCGTCCCGAAATTTCCCGGATCACTTACACCATCGAGAACAAGTGTCCATTTTCCTTTCGTACTGATCTCTTCAACGGTTTGCATATGCGCCCGCAGAACAGCCAGCACGGGTTGTGGCGACGACAGAGAAGATATCTTTTCAATATCTGCAACCGTTGCTTCTTCCACCGGTATAGATGTAAATAACGGATGAAGATGTTCCTTTATCCAGTCGGCAGTGGCAATGATCAGTTGCACATCTGCCTTTTCCAACAATGCTTCTGTGGTTAATTTATGCCCTTCCACGATGAATTCATCATAATTTTGGCGGGACTTTTTTAGCTTAAGGCTTTGGAAATGCTTAATCTGCGCTTTCGACAACATATCAGGTCTGTTTTGTGGATGGTGATGGTGCTTACCATAACAGCACCGGCATTTACCGGATGCAATGCTACTAAATATCTGAAAGAAAACGAATATCTCTACAAACGAAGCGACCTGCATTTTACAGATAGCACTGATTACGGATATGATACGACTGCTTTAAAAAACGAATTACTGGATCTGAGCAAACTGGACCCGAATGAAAAAACACTGGGGATTTTTCCGCTTAAAACATCCCTGTATATGCTGGGCGATACCGGGATCGAACATTATATTAAAATTCAGGAAGTGTATGATACGAAATTTTTATTTTTTTTCGATTATGCCCGTCTCCTGAAAAAAATTCCGCCGCTTGCAAACGATTCCAGCGGATTTCGCCGCTGGCTGATGAAAGATGCCGGAGAGCCTCCGCAACTCACCGATAGTTTCCGGATTATGGAAACGCAGAACCGTATCAATAATTATCTCTACAACCGCGGCTTCTTTGAGGGAAATGCAACCTATACAACGCATCTCGATCCGATAAAAAAAACAGGCACCGTAGAATATACCGTAACGATGAATACACTCTACCGGATGCGGAATATTTATTACGAAATAAATGAAGATCCCGGACTGCTGAATAAGATCAATCTTATTGAAGCAAAAAGCGCATTGGCTCCGGGCAAACCGATCGATGTTGATCTGCTGAAATCAGAACGCGTTCGTCTGAATACAAATTTGCGCAACGTTGGATATTACAAATTTCAGAAGGAATATATCTATTTCGAAGTGGACACAGCTTCGGGAACCGACTCGCTGGATATTTATGTACGTATCAGTAATCCGGCCAACGACACTGTGCATCATCCCTTCGCCATTAAAAATATTTATGTATATCCGAATGCATCCGTCGATTACCAGGCAGGCACAATGCCGGTGGATGCCTTCCGGTTTATTGACAGCACAAAGATCGCAGCCGTTCCGGTTTCCTCCGCCCTTTCGGCATACAAACGCACAGATACTACTGCCGCAGGAAAAGAAATGCAGAAAAAATTTGCAGACGGAATTATCAGTGACAAAGAATTATTGAAATGGTATGTAGAAAAAGATTCCTCCGCCGACAAGCCTTACATAATTAACAAAAACGGTCAGCTGCAATCTGTAAAACAAAAGAAACTCCGCTCTGATTATTATCTCATTAATTCACTGGATAATTATAATCCGAAAGCGATCGCCAATAATATTTTTATCAATCCGGGAAATTATTATTCCGATTCACTGATTCAAAAAACAGTCGCTTCTTTTTCATCACTGGGTATTTATAAATACGTTGCCATTCAGGCGGAGGAAATGTGGGATTCCACCTCCTACCTGCAGTTCATCAATTTATATCTGCGCCTCGACCCGCTGCCGGCAAAAGGAATCTCCTATGAGCTGAATGCAAATACCACCTCCGATTATCTCCTGGGAAATTCACTGAATCTTACCTACACACAAAAAAATCTTTTTCATAACCTCGACCAGTTCAAACTAACATTGAAAGGCGGTATTGAAACACAGCTTGGAGGTGCACAGGCATTCATTAATACTTCAGAATTCAATGCCGGGCTCGGCATCACGCTGCCGCGCCTTTGGCCAATGCCGGTGGATGTTCCGAAAAGATATTTTCCGAAAACAGAGCTCAATCTGAATTTCAATTATATCAATCAGGTAAATGATTTTACCCTGTTCAATACTTCCTTTGAATATGTCATTTCCATACTTGAAAATTCAAAACGCGACCGTGCACAAAAGCAGCATATTTTCAAAATGCCAATCCCGACCGTAAATATTGTGCGCGTTCCGGTAATTTCTGATGCATTCGAGGCAAGTCTTGAAGAAAATCCGTTGTTGCAACAAAGTTTTGATGAAGTTGTGATTACCGGTTACAGTTATACTTTATTATTGAATACACAACCAACGGGTCCGCATTTTTTTGATCAGTATCTGCGTACCACCACAGAAGTAAATGCACCGTTTTCTGATTTTATTAAGCTCGATGCCGATTACCGCACTTATATGCATTTCAGTAAATCCAGCCATCTTGTTGCACGCGCCGCAGGCGGATGGGCGGTGCCGCTGCATACCAATGCCGAATCATTTCTGAATTCAAATGTGATCCCGTATGTGAAACAGTTTTTTACCGGCGGTGCCTATAGTGTACGCGCATTTTCTGTGCGCAAACTCGGCCCGGGAGGTTTTGTGGATTATGATACTACCACTTATCTCCGGCTCGATCAGGTAGCCGACATGAAACTTGAATTAAATCTGGAATACCGCTTCGATATTATCAGTCTGCTCGAAGGCGCCCTTTTTTGCGACATCGGCAATACATTCACGTTCCGTGAAGATGCATTCAGGCCGCATAGCCAGTTTCATTTCAACGATTTCTATAAATTGCTTGCCGTGGGTCCCGGCGCAGGTCTGCGTCTCGATTTTTCCTATTTCGTGATCAGGATCGATGCTGCTTATCCGTTGTATGATCCGGCCTTGGATGGGCCATACAGACAGGAATATATCGATTATTACGATTCGATAGGCTTTAAAATTCCATCGAAAACCGTAGCGATAAATCTCGCGATCGGATATCCTTTCTGAATAAAATTAATGATTCGTGACGGCAGGTGCGGGTGTCAGTGTAATTGTATTTCCCCGCTGGTTGCCCTTTACGGGATTGTCAGGATGCGTTGCTATGCGTACGGGACCTGTTGCCTGCGAGCCCATACCGCATAAGACCGGTTGCATTTTTTTCGCTTTCATAGCTCGCTGTTTTTATTGTTATAAATGAATGCTATTGCATTCTTGCAGATTACCTAAATACAAATCCATGCCAGGAGTAAAAACCCGATTCATATTTCTGCCATTTTTCGGCAAAAAACGGGAGCAAAGCAATTGCTTTGTATCTTTATGAGGATAACCACCGATGAAAAATAATTTACTGATAATTACGCTTCTCTTCGCCTGTTTCCATTATCAGCAATCAGCAGCACAAACATTTATTTATGATCATCTCGTGCCGGTTGAACAATATGGCCGTGCGATTAAATTTCCTTTTGCCGGAGGATTAAACAATCCGCAGTTTAGTGCTACCGATCTGAACCAGGATGGCATCAGCGATCTTTTTATTTTCGACAGAACCGGAAATAAACCGCTTACTTTCATCAACAATGGAACGCCGGGTGCCGTTGATTATTTTTATTGGGAGAATTATCAGAAGAATTTTCCTGCGATGATCGACTGGGCATTGATGATGGATTATAATTGTGACGGCATCGAAGATATCATCTGCGGATTTGACAGCGGAATTAAAACATATCTCGCGTCGTACGATGGGGCAACCATTTCCTATACAGAAGATATTTCCAAACTGCAATATACCGAAGCAGGATTTTTCTTCGACCTGAGTGTCGGTGTGATCGATATTCCGGGATTTGCAGATGTGAATATGGATGGGGATTTAGATGTTCTGACTTTCAGAATGAGTACAGGCGGGACCGTTGAATATTATGAAAATCAACAAATCGAAAACGGCGAACCCTGCGGCACCTGGGATCTGGAACATATCACCTCCTGCTGG
>CAYTFT010000189.1:0-5741 GCA_964437155.1 uncultured Chitinophagales bacterium
GAAAAAATAATCGCCGAAAAAAAATTACCTGTGTTATTGCTGCAAAAAGCTGTATTCAGTAATTCCGGTACCATGGAATTATTGCTTGGCGAAAAAGCAAGCTGGAACCAGTTGAGTGAACTGCCTCCTGATCCGGATGTGCAGTTTAAAAATGAACGCGTCACTGTGCACATGGATACACTTGATCATATCCTTTTTGAAAATCATATTGATGTAAAAAAAATTAATCTTATCTATATCACTGTCAATGGTGCCGAATATGGTGCGTTAAAAGGTATGCATCGCATTTTAAGTGAATCGGAAAACCTTGCTCTCACCATTGTTGCCGGACGAACTGATGCAACAGGAACAATTGAAGGGCGGCCCGACCAGGATGTTATCGCAGAACTGTTACATACGTATGGGTTCAAAACAAAATTCAGGCGCATACATCAGCTGTTCTGGTGGGGATTTATTGTCAGCCTGCTCATGAAAGGAAAATGGGTGTACAATAAAAAGAATTACGGAATAATCATGGCGGCGAAGGGTAATAAAAAATTAAGATGGTATCAGTCTTATTCCTGATTGCACTGTGCTGTTTTTTTGTTTAGAATTCCCGCATGCTGCAGATTACAAATGCACATTACTGCGAACCATGCAGCAGAAATGCGTCCATCTTCCCTATGCAATCGCTGTATCTCGCTGCGCACCATTCCTTTTTTATTTAATAACTTAGCATCATGCAAGTACTATCCATTCATACAGGGCTGTTCAAACTCGACGGTGGCGCCATGTTCGGTGTTGTGCCGAAAAAGATATGGAGCAAACTGGTGCCCGCCGACGAAAATAATATGTGTACCTGGGCAATGCGCTGTATGGTTGTGATCGGGCATGGAAAAGTAGTGCTGATCGATTGTGGCATGGGCAATAAGCAGGATGAAAAATTCTTCAGCCATTACGAGCCGCATGGATTGTATTCACTGGAAGGTTCATTGCGCCAGAAGGGTATTCTTCCTGAAGATATTACCGATGTTTTTCTTACGCATCTGCATTTCGATCATTGCGGTGGTGCTGTCACCAGAAATGAAAAAGGTAAACTCGTTCCCGCATTTCCGAATGCGCGGTACTGGAGCAATGAGCGGCACTGGAACTGGGCAAATAATCCGAATGCACGCGAAAAGGCATCCTTTCTGAAAGAAAATTTTGTCCCCCTCCTGCAACATGGTGTGCTGCATTTTATGGAGGAGAATGATGAATTATTTCCGGGATTCAGCACCATCTGGACGTATGGGCATACCGAAGCCATGATGTTGCCTGTGATAAAATTCAAAGACAAAACGATCGTGTATTGCGCCGATCTGTTACCTGCCTATGCGCATATTCCCCTGCCTTATGTGATGGGTTATGATGTGCGCCCGCTCGTTACCATTAAGGAAAAAGAAGCCTTTCTGGCTGAGGCGCTCAAAAAAAACTGGTATCTCTTTTTCGAACACGATGCCGAGCACGAATGCTGCACATTACAGCAAACAGAAAAAGGAATACGATGGGATACATTTTGCGAACTGGAATCTATTCCTGCAAAATCGATCTTTTAAACGAATTTCAACCGGCACTTCCAAAACTATTTCAGGATGCTTATCTTTGCCGCCCGATGGCGTGGTAGCTCAGCTGGCTAGAGCGCAGCACTCATAATGCTGAGGTCGAGAGTTCGAGCCTCCCCCACGCTACGCAAGCCGGATCATTGTATGGTCCGGCTTTTTTATTTGCACTGCGTGCAGAAACTGCTATTACTTGAAAAGATGGTTATTCCTGTTATTTATTTTATCCGGAACAGATGGAAAACCACGCCCTTCTGCTGAAGGCATTTTCAAAATAAGAGTATTTTTGTTTGCATGGATATGTTGCTCTATTTGATTTTAGGTATTGTGATCGGCGCACTCATAATGTGGTTGTTCAGAAAGATGACAACCGAGAAAGGACTCGTGCACCGCGCATTGCTGGAGGAAAAAAATAATTTGCTTCTGCAGGCGGAAAATAAATTACAGGCTTCGCGTGAAAAAACGGAAGACCTGCAAAAAACCCTCACCACGAAGGATCAGGATAACAAAGCTCTGGCACAGGAAAAAGAAACCCTGCAAATAGCATTAGCCTCCACCCGTACTACTTTGGAAAAACTTCAGACCGACCAGGAGGAACTGCGGAAACTGTATGATGAATATTTCAGACAGAACAACGAATTAAAGGATTTCATTCTGAAGATCAAAAGCGAGAACGAGGTATTAAAAGAGAAAAATAATACGATTAAAAAAGAAATCGAGGACCTCGGTGAAAAATACACTGCGCAATTTAAAAATCTCGCTAACGAAATTCTGGAGGATAAAAGCAAAAGGTTCACTGCTGAAAATGAAAAAAATATAAAGCTCATTCTTGATCCCCTGAACAATGATATAAAGGAATTTAAAAAACGCGTGGAAGAAACCTATGAGAAAGAAAACAAACAACGTTTTTCACTGGAAGAAAAAATCAGGGATCTCGTCACGCTCAATCAGAAAATAAGTGAAGAGGCGAACAATCTGACGAAAGCATTGAAAGGACAGCGGAAGACGCAGGGCGACTGGGGCGAAATGATCCTGGAAAATATTCTGGAGCAATCGGGTTTACAGGAAGGAAGGGAATATTTTAAACAAACATTCCTGCGTGATGCTGCGGGCAATACGATCATAAATGAGGAAGGCAAAAAGATGCAACCCGATTTTGTGATCCAGTATCCCGATGAAAGAAAAGTGATCATCGACAGCAAGGTTTCCCTGAGTGCGTATGAGCGGTATAATTCCTCCGAAGACGACGAACAACAAAAAACAGAACTCGCCGATCATATTAAAGCCATTTATAACCATATTGATGAGCTCAGCCGCCGCAATTATCAGCAATACGTTAATTCGCTTGATTTTGTGATGATGTTCATTCCTATTGAACCGGCTTATCTGCTCGCCATTCAGAAAGACAATGCGTTATGGGGATATGCATTTAAGAAAAGAATAGTGCTTATCTCCCCCACCAACCTGATCGCTGCAATTAAATTGATTGCTGAATTATGGAAAAAAGAAGAGCAGAATAAAAATGCGATTGCTATCGCAGAACGCGGTGCTGCTTTATATGATAAATTCGTCGGGTTTGTTGAAAATCTGCAGAATGTAGGCGAACATATCGGACGTTCCCAAAAAAGTTATGACGATGCCATGAAACAGTTAAAGGAAGGCAGCGGCAATCTCATCGGGCAGGCAGAAAAACTGCGCAAGCTGGGCGTACAGGGGAAAAAGAATTTACCCGGCACATTGCTGAACGATACCGATACAGAAGATGAGGATCAGGAACTGAAATAATGCAGTTCCGTTGTCATATCGATCTGAAATTCCTCAGCAAATGCCTTAACTTTCATAAGCATCTTCTCCTTAAATGCACTATTCTGTTCTGTTGCAGGGAAAAATGGTTTATGCGCCATTGCCTGCAGGATCTCTTCCATTTTTTGCATCCTTGAATAATTTTCCGGATCAATACAGGTTTCCGTAAACCGCGATTGAATATATCGTAATGCAGTAGCATTCGGATGGATCATATCTTCAGCATAAAAGCGATAATCGCGCAATTCGTCGAGCATGATCTCATAGGAAGGGAAATAATAAATATCCGGGAATAATTGCCTGAGTAAATGCAGCGACCAGAGCAGAACCGATTTGCTGATTCCATTTTCCGGCATACCGTCCTTAATATGGCGCACCGGGCTCACCGTAAATATTATCTGTATATCCGGATTAAATGCTTTAAGGCGGCGAACAATTTCCGTCCACTGCCGCACAACAGTTTCCGGTTCCAGTTGATTTTTTTCAAACAGATGTGCAGGTAATTTATGATTATTGGCAACGATCTTTCCCGAAGGAATATGGCGATAAACTACTGAGGTCCCGAATGTAATGATGAGCGTAGCAGCCTGTTGTAAAAACAAATGCCCCTCTTCAACAGCATTCTGCATTAATCGCATTGCTTCCTTTAGATCAGGATGTACCTTTCGGCTGTGGAAATTAAAATGCCGCCGGAGTCCCTGCACTTCGAAAATATCTTTTTCCGCCACCGGCGTATTTTCGATATGCATCAGCAACTGCTCTCCTATTGAAACCGGATTATACAATACGCCAAACGGATTCGCCAGCACGTTGAATTTTCTTTGCTGCAGATAATCGGCAATCGAATCTGAAAAGCAGGAACCGGTAAGGAATATGCCCGCAGAAGATTTAATCTTCTTCTGCAACGGCTGAATAGAAAAACGGGTTTGAAATTCCGGTGACATACAAATAAAAAAATCTGATTTAGAAAATTCCATGAATCCGGTTACTTTTACCAGATCAAATGATGCGTACATTAATTTGACGTTAAGTTAAGTCTTTTTCACTTTTTTAGTTGAGATGAATATCCGAATTATCACAAACGACCGGTCGGGACTCGCCGAGATCATGTGCGGGTATCTGCAATTTTACAGCGGCGGCAGGATAAAGATTTACATTCCCGGATATACACGTGTTATCCATCCGCTTGCTGAACAGGTGCTGACGGAGGACGGTATCAGCGAGTGGAATTATATTTCTGCAGATAGTGCCGTACGCCCTGATCTGGATATTTATCTGAATACCCATGACGGAAACTCTTTACAGGAAGCGGTTCGTTCCTGCCGGTTTACGTATGCTTCGCCGGAAACACAAACCACCTACGACACTATATTATCGGATTACCGCAACCTGAGGGAACAAATAAAACGCGTATGCATTCAATTGGTGGGTGAATCCGCTGCATTGCTCAGATAAATTTACATCCGGTTTACTTCAAATTAATTTTTTACCAATTATGGTGAAGTTCCGGGTACGATTGCGCCTGCAATCGCTTCGTTTGATGTATCGAACGCCGACCTTACCGTGACATTTAATAATACCTCCTCTAATGCTGAATCGTATTTCTGGGATTTTGGTGATCCCGGAATAACCACAGACACAAGTACAGCAGCAAATCCGGTATATACGTATTCTGCATTAGGAAATTATACGGTTACCCTGATCGCCACGGGCACCTGTGCAGATCAGGATACAGCTGTTACTGATCTTGACCTTTCCGTGGGAATCCAGGAATCCGTACATGAAAATGTGATCAATCTATTCCCTAATCCTGCATCTGATATTGTTTATATGCATGCTCCCGTTCAATCACCGGCAGATGCAACAATTACTATTCAAACGATAACAGGCGAAACTATTATGCCGGCAATGCAGAGATCCCTGCAGCCGGATGAAACAATTTCAATACATACATCGGAACTTGCAGCAGGTATTTATTTCATTTCGATACAGGGAGGAAATGAAATATATACGGGAAAATTTCTCATAGTGAAATGACAATAATAAATTTCAACCGGAAGAGTCGCCCATGGCGGCTCTTTTTTTTGTCGTTAAATTGCATAAAATGTGCGAATTTTATGCACCATCAAACCTTCAATGCAAACAGAATTTTTATTACGTCCCTTTACCCTCTCCGATCTCCCGCACCTGGTTACCTATGCCAATAATTTTGAGATCGCTAAAAACATGACGAATAAATTCCCGTTTCCTTATACGGAAGAGGACGGGCGAAAATTCATTGATATTGCCACAAGTATGGACCCGGTGCATATTCTTGCCATTGAAACAGACGGACATATTGCAGGCGCTGCCGGCATTCAC
>CAYTFT010000190.1:0-5719 GCA_964437155.1 uncultured Chitinophagales bacterium
AAACACTCACGAAGGGCAATTCCGCATCCGGAATTTTTGTATCCGGTAATTTAAGTTTGGAAGCAAATAATTCAAGTAAAAGAGGATAGAGAATATAACTATGCACGAGGCAGGCAACCGAGATCCAGAAAACAATGCTGCAGAATGTCATTTCACAAAGATTGATAATATTGAAAAAGGTCTCTGCATAAAGAGTTATTATTCAGATGCCTGCAAACATACTCCTGTCCGTGCAATGCATTTTCTCTTGTCGCTTTATCATGTTTCAGCAAAAAAGTAAGCTTGAAAATAAAATCATTTTCATCGTGTGCTATGGTAAAAAAATCTTCCATACCCGGAGGCATTCCACCGGCACCCACATCAGTAGTTATAACATATTTTCCGGCACACATCGCCTCTGCGATCTTTACTTTCATACCCCCGCCCGACAATAAAGGCACGACGAGTACCATCTTATCTGCAGCAAATGCAGCGGCATCCTCCACTTCACCATAAAAATGCACCCCCGCCGGCAGCATCTTTTTAAAATGCGGCGGCGCATTTCTGCCGGCGATATGAAAGGTAAGGCCAGGAAATTCTTCTTTCACTTCCGGAAAAATATTTTGCAGGAACCATTGCAATCCTTCCAGATTTGGCATCCAGTCAAGTCCGCCAATAAAATAAATATCCTGTGTTACAGTATCCATCGGTGGTGCAGTTTGCATATCGATCCCCGCCGGGATATATTTTATTTTATTCCGGCCAACTGCCGCTTCATATTCCTTTGCATCGCTGATCGATATCGGTACCACCCTGTCTGCATAATGGATCATTTTAAATTCATACGCATGCAGTTTTTTTGCCTGCAGGCGTAAATACATTCTTTTCAGAAAACTTTCAGCATGATCTGCAAGATGCCCCCAGATATCTGCTTCGATATTATGACTCCGGTAGATGCATTTTGCTTTTGAACTGCGTTTTACAAGTTCAAAATACTGCACCAGATATAATCCTTCCGCCTGCACCATATCAAAATTTTCACTATCGAGCAATTGTTTCAACCGTGCGGCATATACATCACTCTGAAAACGCTCAACATGATACGGCTGGTTATTAAATACATTGCGCAACGCACCGAACAATGTGATATTTGCCTGCACAATAACAGAAATAAAACGTATGTTCCCTGTAAGTTCCGCCGGAATATTTTCTGCAGCATAGTGATGCTTCTTCGTATTCATATACAATACGGTAAGATCGGCACCGGCAGCATGTAATCCTTTTGCCATCTGCAACACAGCGATAGCTTCGCCGTCTTTTGGCGGATAAGGTGGTTTCTTGGCGAGCAGGAGAATACGCATGCGACACAAAATTAAGCATTCGTTGTACAAAGCAGGCGGCGCGTTCAATTAGAGTCGAATCCTTATTTTTGCCCCGCAAATGATACTGCAAAAAAAGGTTGTCATCGTAATGCCTGCGTATAATGCAGGAAAAACGCTACCGCAAACGTATGCCGAAATTCCAATGGATATTGTGGATGAAGTTGTGCTCGTGGATGATGCCAGCAAGGATGATACAGTGGATGTTGCACATAAATTAGGGATCAGGCATATCGTAAAACACGAAAAAAACAAAGGGTACGGCGGCAATCAGAAATCTTGTTACAATAAGGCTTTATCACTCGGTGCCGATATTGTCATCATGTTGCACCCCGATTATCAGTATACGCCCAAACTGATCCATAGCATGGCATACATCATTGCCCAGGATCTCTATCCTGTTGTGCTCGCCTCCCGCATTCTCGGCCGCGGCGCCCTCAAGGGTGGAATGCCTTTTTATAAATATGTATTCAACCGCTTTCTCACACTGAGCGAAAATTTATTGCTCCGCCAGAAATTGTCGGAATACCATACCGGTTACCGCGCATTTTCCGGCGATGTATTGCGCAAAATAAATTATACGGCCAACTCCGATGATTTTGTTTTCGATAACCAGATGCTTGCCCAGATATTTTATGCAGGATTTGAAATAGCAGAAGTAACCTGCCCGACAAAATATTTTGACGAAGCTTCGAGCATTAATTTCAGCAGAAGCGTAACCTATGGCCTGGGCGTTTTAAGAACATCGCTGCAATACCGCCTGCAAAAAATGGGATTGGGAAAATGGGAATATCTCACTCCGAAAAACGGAAACGTTCATCAGCCCTGAAATAAATAACTAAGTAAAGTGAATCCCGGAAATTAATTACTGCGTTTTCGTTTTTGCAAAAGGGTAACAAGCGATCCTTCACACCATTGCTTATTTTTAAATAACGGCGTCGCCATCAGCAATGTATACAGGATCAGTGTAAAAAGTATCCCGAAAAAGGAGCCGAAAAACACATCCACCAAAAAATGCTGCATGAGATAAACGCGCGAAAGTGCAGCGGTAACGGCAAGTGCGAAATACAACCACGCATACTTTTTATCGGCTGTAAAGATCATGAACAGAAAAAAAAGTGTGAAAGCCGCCGCCGTATGCCCTGAGGGAAAACTCATACGCTGATATAACTCCACACCATCCACATAATGCACGCTCATATTTTTGAAAAAAAGTGAAGGACGTTCTTCATCCACCGAATGTTTAATGAGCGAAATGAACCATGCCGAAGTGAAGGAAACAAGTGACGTAACGATCGCATAACGATACTTTACAAAAAACAGGAGAAAACATATAATAATAATAACATTACCATCCCCCAGCCACGTAGCATATCTGAAAAATATATCCAGAAACGGTGTATGTAAATTATTGAGCCAAAGCGAAAATGCACCCTTACCTGTAAATAAAAGCGGTATGCCCGAAGCTGCAAACCAGAGCATACATAAACTTAAAAACAGTCTGTTTTCTTTCAGTACTCTGATCATGCCCGTTTTTTAGTAAAGAAATTTCTGATCCGGATCGTCTGATTATAATACCATTCACCATCAATGAGTGGTGCATCATTTTTTGCTTTGATTGTCAGGAATAAACTCATCGGCGCGATCACGAAGATCGAAAGCCACATTCCCGCAAAGGGCGTCAGAATTACCTGTTCCGCCATTTTCTCACCAACGATATTCAGAATATAAAAGAAGATGAAAATAAATATCGAACATAATACCGGCAATCCGAATCCGCCTTTGCGGATGATCGAACCAAGCGGAGCGCCAACGAACACGAACAGCAGACAGGCGAGCGATAAAGTGAATTTCCGGTGCCATTCGATCAGGTGATCGGCCACCTTCGATTCGGTGAGTTTGAGCCGCTGCACAACCTGATTGCTGTATCCGGATAAACTCCGTACGTTCTGGAGACTTTTTGCAATTACCGCATAACGCTGTGCTTCCGGAACCTGATCCAGAAAGGATCCCGATAGCGTACTTGTTTCCGCCTCCCTTATCGTTGTGTCGCGGTTCGAATAATAATACGAGCGTATAGAGGGCGAAAGTGTGGTCTTTTGTTTCAGCGTATAATGATTCAATGAATCGATCGCATTATGGAGCTGCTGCACATTCAGCATTTTATAATGATTCTGATAAAGATCCTCACTCGTATGTGTCATCTGAAATCCGGAAAGGTCGAGCGTTTTTTCCCATTCCGAAAATTGCATACGCAAATGCTCTGTCGACCGCTTCCCTTTTGTGGTAGATTTTAATTCTTCGTACTGCTTGCCTTCATGTAAGGTGAAAACAAGATTTTTATTATCCGGTGTTGTTTTCATTGTGCCGCTATGCGCTATCAGCACATTATCATTCGATTTATCCAGTTCCTCATAAATGGTAACATCATGGATCGTAACATTGTCATCGCTTTTTCCGCCAATGATGATACTGTAATTTTCTATCTCGTTATAAAATTCATTCGGCTTGATGTTAAGCGCAGGTTTTTGCTTTGTGATATCCACCAGTGTCACCACAAATTTTAAATACGCCGAAGGCAATACATAATTCGAAAATAAAAATGCACTAACCGTTACCACTATGCCAATCAGAATTGTAACACGCATCGAACGCAACATCGAAACACCTGCACTTTTAAACGCCGCAAGTTCAAAGCGTTCACCCAGATTCCCGTATGTCATGATGCAGGCGAGCAACACTGCTATCGGCAAGGATAAGGGTACCATGTTCGCCGATGCATAAAATAATAACTTCAGCACCACATACCACTCGAGCCCTTTACCCACAAGATCCTCAATATATTTCCATAAAAAGATCATCAGGAATATCACGAGCGCAATCACAAATGCGATCAGAAACGGTCCGATAAATGATTTCAGAATATATTTGTCGATCTTATTCATGCCATGCTGCCGTTTGCATTCGACGATAACGAAACACAATTGCTTTTTAATACGGAAGTTTTCCCCCTGAAGCGAAAAGTGAACGCCAAATTGTTCGCATTATTTGAACATCTCAAACAGCAGCTCAAAGATACATCCGAACATAAACAATTCAATTTCCCGCCGGGCACCGATGCCCAAGCAGGAAAGATCTCCCGGGGTGAGAATTATGATGATTTTCCGTGGGTGCTCCTCGATTTCCCAAAACGCTTTCATAACAACGACATCTTTGCCTTGCGTACACTTTTCTGGTACGGACATTATTTCAGTTGCTCGTTTGTGGTAGCGGGAACCTGCCTCGAAACCTATCGCGATGCGCTTATAACCAATAAAAATGCGCTGGAAAAACAGGAAATATTTCTTTCTGTGGGTGGCGATCCCTGGGATCATGCCATTGAGGCGCCGCATTTTATCGCATTGGAAAAAGTTTCTGCTGAGGAAATGCACCGGCAGTCTGCGGAAAAAGGATTCATTAAATTATCGTTGAAAATAAAAAGCAGTGAACCGGAGATAGTGGTCGGTGCAGTAACAGAATTTTACCGCCGGCTGCTCAACATACTCTCATGATGCACCAATGCGCTTGATCAAATTGTGGATCTGCGCATCCCAAAGACGTTTCTGCGCATCCACTTCCCGTTCTTCTGCAAAATCGGTAATATATAAAATGGTATCGTTGGTGATCTCCGTTTTATCAATTCTGAATTCAAAATATTCATCCGGATCCTGGTATTCCCAGCGAAAACGAATATAATCATCATCCTCGGTGCTCACCATTTCTGCGATTTCGGTATCACCGCGCCAGGTGAAATAAAAAGTATTGCCATCGTTATCAACCGTATCGGCAAACCATTGCTGAAGCCCCGTGGAAGTAGTAAGACAGTTATACAGCACCAGCGGACTGGATTTGATAATATATTCTAAAGTAAATTTTTTCTTTTTTGCCATTATGCGCTGCATCTCCCGTTTGAAAGCTACAATGCTGCAAGTATAGCATAAATTCAAAGGATACAAAATTTTTCGCAATTTTTTTTTGAGCAGTATGCACACCCGTTGTTGACACAGGGTTTTTGGAGCAATAAGCCGCGTCATTTTTTCGGAACGGCGGTCCGGCTATTCGCTGCAACGCCGCGTATATACCATTTGCATTGTGTGCACCGCAGAAAACGAAAAATTCCTCTTTTGCAATTTTCCGAAGCGCGGGGTTTCCGCTGCTATCCGGGCTATGAAATTCCGGAAGGGTTCTTTCGGTGCCTGATCAGAATAATTTCGCCCCTGCAGGGCTACAATAATATCGCCCCGACGGGGCTGCAATAATATCGCTATGATGGGCTACAATAATATCGCCCCGACGGGGCTGCAATAATAGCGCTACGATAG
>CAYTFT010000191.1:0-5713 GCA_964437155.1 uncultured Chitinophagales bacterium
TCCGCTTCCGTTTAATTGGTTTAACATAAAAAAATCTGGCGGATTAGCGGGGATACCAACCGCAAAGGAATTTTGGAGTTACCTTTTTTTCAGGACCGCCTGACCTAAATAGTCGGGCAGGAAAAATGTGCATGTATTAAAAATGAAATATGCTTCCGAACAGTTGTGCTATCCGCAACAACATCCCGCATCTGCCCATAATAATAACGAGCGTTATTTCCCTGCAATACTGTTCAACGTATTCACACCGGCGGGACGCTGGCGATAAAAATAATCGGGGCCGACGAGCAGTTTGCCAAATACAAAATTCTGGATAATACCGAAATCCTGATCCGCATTGAAAATGCCGTAATATTTATCGAGGTCGAATTCAATGGGTTTGTCTTCGTAGGTAAACTGCATTTTTGTTCTTGATGTCACCGGGCGATAATAAATTTTCAGCGTCCGCGTATTTTTATTTTTATCCGTAACCGACAATATACACGCAGCAGCTGCGCCAAGCAGGGAGTCTCTCTTTGCAATATCATTGATAAAATATTCTGCATTCAGCATTTTAAAATGTTTCAGATAAAATCCGATGATCTCCGGATTTGGAGCTGACGCATTCTGTTGCATGGAAACCACATCAAACTGGCCGTCCGCTTTTTTAATGATGGTGAAAGAAGAATCCTTCAATGCGCCGTAGGTCAGGTCTATCTGAATAATATCTTCCGGTTTATAAGAAAATATCTCCTTGCTCCGCCAGTCGTTGGAATCGGTGAAGAATACCGTAGAAATATAGCCGGTAAATCCGGGAATATTTACAAGAAAAGGATGTTCCGAACCTTCCATCAGCATAAAAGTGCCGTTGAGTTCACTGGAGTTTTCGCCGACATAAAATCCTTTTGATTTTTTCCCTTTCGCGTCAAAAATTTCCACTTTTGTCCGCCTTCCGGAAATACTTTTTATCACGGTATTATGCATGGATTTCGCAACGGGAATTTTAACTTCCAGCTGGTGCATCGTCCGCAATAAATTTGAGATTGCATCGGGACGCGGCCTGTATCCGCCGTTCAAATGCCAGCCGTCGGCTCCGTTGGTTAATACAATGGTATCGCCTTTCAGCGTGGATAAAATTATCTTCGAAACATCGGTGGTATCTTTTAAAGCAAATGCAGTATCTTTTTTAGAATAGGAGCTGTCGTTTTTCCGGATGAGCGTGAAATACACCACCACACATAATGCGACAACGATCGCGAAATACAGCCAGTTGGAATTCTTCATCTACGATGTGTATTTTCTGTTTCTGATATAATTATAAATTCCGCTGAACAGATATAAAAGCACCAGCGGAGCAATCATATTCAGCAACTGCCACTGAATTCTGTTTTCACCCGAGCGTTTATCATCCAGCGGACGCAGCTTCACTTCCTTTGCACGTGTTTCGATGAGCCCGTTGCGGTCGCATAAATACTCAATGCAGTTCATCGCAAAATCTTTGTTGCCATAAATGTACCGCTCGATATAATTGATGCCGAGCAAATCGGGTTTTCCGGATTTATCAATAAAATTTTTCACCAGATCGCCATCTCCTATCATGATCTGCTTTGCAGGTTTTCCCTTTTCCAGAAATCCCGCATCAGGATATCCGTAGCCGGCATTATGCAGCTGTGCTGCAGTCGGTTTCAGCGAACGGAATGCAGAAGGAAATTCTCCCTCCAGTAAAACGGCCACAGGGAGGTTCGGTTTATTATATTGCGCATCCGTTGGCGCGAGTTTTTCATTCACAATATTAAAATTCACACGCGCCGGAACATTGATATAACGGCTGAGGCCGGAGGTGGATAATAATACTGTTTTTTTAATTCCCGTCACCTGCATCGTGTCAACAGTGCTCACGAATTTTCCTTCGACGGCGTCCACATTTTTGCTGATGGGATTATCCGGATTGTAATTATTTAAAACGGGATTATAAGGCCAGGGCCGCGGAACAAAATTTTCTGAATTTGCAACCGGAACATTGATATGCGTGCTTTGTTTATCCTGTACGATATTTGAATTGATTCGCGCACCATACTGTATCATCTGGTCGGTGATATTCAGTTCGCGGTCAATGGCCATAAATTGCCCGTTGCCCGAATATAAACTATCGAATTCGGCGATCACCGGATCCACCATCCATAAAACATTTCCGCCCTGCATGATATACTGATCGATGATGTATTTTCCTTTGAGCGAAAAACCTATAAGCGGTTTTGCGATAATGATCGCTTTGCATTGCGACGGAATTTCAAACGTGCTGTCATCTTCGAGATCTATCTGTGTCACATTGTATAATTCATTCAGCGATCCTGCAATATCATTTAATTCGAGACGGTTGAGTTCACCATGTCCTGCAATAAATGCAATATAAGGTTTATCGTCTTCGGTGAGTTGACGAATCGCCTTCGTAAAATTATATTCCAGCAATGAAATGGAAACAGAGGGATCACTGTCGGGTGTGAGCGGCAATGGCATACTGCCGCGGTCCACCAGCGGAAAACTGATCTCCTGATCCTTATACGTAATAGTTACAAATGGAAATACATATTTTACCGATGTTTCATCTGTTGCGCTTTCGAAAAACTGCACGCTGAAAACACCTTTTTCTTCGAGTTGTTTTATGAATGCCGACTTATTATTTTCATCAGGGATGCTGAACGGGTCAAAAACATCATACTGAATATTATCACCGCCATAATTCTTAAACTGATCGAGCATTTCAGTGGCAGCCTGTTGCAGGCGTTTCATATTCGGTGTTAGATCGCCGCCGAGATATACCCGGAAAAATAAAATATCCTCCTGGCTGTTCATTAATTCTTTTGTGGGAGTACTGATCGAAAACCGTTTTTCCTGTGTAAGGTCGATCCGGAAGAAAAAACCCGCGATCAATATGTTCACGAGTACAATGATCACAACCAGCAGAAGCAGCCGCAGCAGCGAACGCCTTCTGTTCCTTTTGTATTGATCCTGTACTTCGCTCATTTCTTTTAAATTATTATATTCTCATCTCTCATCTCTCATTTCTCTTCTTCACCATTTTCTGCTGCCCAAAGCAGTTTTTGTCATTAATAAAAATACCGATATGATGCTGATAAAATACACCACATCCCGCAGGTCAATATACCCCTTGCTGATATTCTGATAATGGATATTAATGCTCAGCGCATTGAAATATTTATCTGCCGATCCTACAAATGCGGGAATCAGCGATAAAGAATCAAAAGCCAGATAGAAAAAAAAGCAGGCGAACATACCGGAAATGAATGCCACGATCTGGTTACTGGAAATGCCGGATGTAAAAATGGAAATTGCCGTGAAGGATGCACCTAATAATATCAGTCCGATATACGAACCAATAATACCCCCCGTGTCCACATTGCCGGCCGGTGAAGCCAATGCGCGAATAGTGAAATAATACGTAATAGTGGGCAGCACCGAAAAGATCACGAGCACCAGGGCGGAAAAATATTTTCCTAAAATGATCTGCGTATCCGTCACCGGTTTTGTCGTGATAAATTCGATCGTGCCGCTGTTCTTTTCCTCTGCAAACGACCGCATGGTGACTGCGGGGATCAGGAACATAAATATCCATGGCGCAAAACTGAAAAAGGAATCCAGCGTGGCAAATCCATCATCCAGAATATTTGTTTCGGGAAATACCCATGCAAACAAACCATTCGCCACAAGAAATATCGTGATTGCGATATATCCTGTCAGCGAGCTGAAAAACAGATTAAGTTCCTTTCTGAATATTGCGAACAAAATGCGGTATTTAGTTAATTATTAATTTATTAATTGTCAATTTATTAATTGGGGTTTCACTTTTTTTCAGATTAACCTCACAAATCTTCCCCTTGCGAATTTCCTTCATTTGCTAATTTGCTAATTTTCACATTTTCACATCAGCACATCAGCACATTAGCCCATTATCCCTCCCCCTTTGTCAGCACCTGAAACACATCTTCCAGGCTTTGTTTTTCAATATTTAAATTCAGCAATGTGAAATTATTTTCTACTGCAAAGCGAAATAATATTTCCCGCATATCTGCATTTCCGGCATATTCGATCAGCAGGTTATTATGTCCCGCCGTACGTACATCGATCACGTCGGGTAATTTACGAAGCAAGTCTTCTGCTACCACCTCTTTAAATTCCACCTGAATACGGGTGATTCCTTTTTGTCGTGATTGTAATCCTTCAATAGAATCGTCGGCAACAATATTTCCTTTATTAATTATTACCACTCTGTCGCAAATGGCCGTCACCTCCTGCATAATATGTGTCGAAAGAATAACGGTTTTTTCCTTACCCACATTTCTGATCAGCGACCGTACTTCAGCGAGCTGATTGGGGTCGAGTCCGGATGTTGGTTCATCCATGATCAGCACTTTAGGATCATGGAGCATTGCCTGTGCGAGTCCCACACGCTGGCGGTATCCCTTGCTGAGCTGCCCGATCTTTTTTTTGCGTTCGGCGGTGAGGCCGGTAACGGCGATCATTTCTTCTATCCGCTTGCCCGCATGCTTCAATCCGTTGAGTCTGGCAGCAAATTCAAGATATTCCTTAACGAAAAGGTCCTTATACAGCGGATTATGTTCAGGAAGATATCCGACATTTTTCCGCACATCGATGGATTGTGTCGCAACATCGTATCCGCAAACAACAGCCTTACCGGCAGTTTGAGGAATAAAACAGGAAAGTATTTTCATCGTGGTGGACTTGCCGGCACCATTCGGGCCCAGAAAACCAAGTATTTCTCCGGGCTTCACCTCAAATGAAATAGCGTTCACGGCCTTTTGTTCGCCGTAAATTTTGGTGATATGATCAACGATAACTGACACTAATGCGCCGCAAAAATATAACAACAAACGGGTTTGCTGCACCTGTAATTATGGACAGTCGGGAAGAGATGTATAGAAAATTGTAAATGGTGTCATTCTGGCAAAAAAAACCTTCTTTTTTTTGGTAATATGTGATCCGCATGTATCTTTAACATCCTTGAAAAAATGAAACAAATTAATATCAACTTAAATTGAAAAAAATGAAAAGGCTTACACACAAATTGTTGCTGCCGGGGATACTGTTATTTTCGGCTGCACTGAGCGCACAAACGCTCTACACTTTCGAAAATGATGAACTCGGTGCGCCGGGTACCGTTGCTGCGGGAATCACAGCATCCGATGTTGTTATGGTGAATGGTCCCGTATATTTTGCCGCCTGCCCTTCGGGAGTGAATACCAAAAACTGGAGTACTTCTGCAGGTCCTTTTGATCCCGATTTTTCCGCAGCTGAATTCTCCCTTACGGTAGATGCGGGCAGCAGTATGATGATTACCGGGATGCAGTTTGCGCTTCGCCGCAATAATATCGGCCCTGACATGGCCCGGTTTGCATATAGTATCGATGGAGGCTTAACCTGGACAGACAATGGTTCCGATTATGTTGTTCCGATCAATGACTGTAATGATGGAACTGTTTTTTTCTGGGACATTGATGATTTTTCCGCTTGCGGCCAGGTAATATTTCGTGTTTATGGCTGGGATGCAGCCAATGATAACGGACCGCATCAGTTAAGGGACGGATTTGTGTATGGAACTGTGAATGCCGCTCCTACCTGGTATGCAGATGCTGATGGTGATGGTTACGGAGATCCCGGTGTGACCGCAGATGCATGTGATGCCCCGGCCGGTTAT
>CAYTFT010000192.1:0-5672 GCA_964437155.1 uncultured Chitinophagales bacterium
TTCCCGGTTCCTGTTCCGTGGTTTTCCACTCACCTGTAAATTTTGAAAATCCCAGCATCCATGATTTAAAATCGCTGACCTCTATTTTCCAGTATTTATTTTCTATTCTTTCAATTACTTTATCTGTCGAAGCTTCACCGCCTTTATATGTGGGAGATTTGGCGACAAACACTTGTTTTGTCCCGCCGGGTTGCCCCCAGTTCGCATCTTCCGTACAATGCGTAACCTTCGGCATGATACCGAAACCGGTGTGAATTTTTGACACATCGCAAAGCATCGGTGTTTTAAAGGCCCGCTCCAGGCTGCAGTTGAAAATTGTAGTAACGGTAACTTTTGTTCGCATAATCGTCAGAGGGCATTCAGGTAAATGCGGGTCATTCTTTTGCTATTCCACGCACCATGTCCGCCGTGAAGATACGTTTTACAAAGCCGTATATCCTCGTTTGAAATGCAGGTTTTGGGGACCCGGATTTAACAATTCCCGATACTTTCGGCGGCGCCCCGACCGAACGGTAAAATTTTTTTACAACCCGAAACCATTGATTTTACTGGATTTTAAGAAAATTTAACGCAAGCTACCATAAAAAACATGCTACTATGTATTGCATAGTTCAATATTAAGCAATATGTTTGCACCATGAACGTAGAAAATGCCCAGGCACAAATGCGAAAAGGTGTTCTGGAGTTCTGCATCCTGGCCATCATTAGTGAGGGAGAAATTTACCCTACCGACGTGATCAACAGGCTGAAGGAAAGTAACCTCATCGTTGCGGAAGGAACAATTTATCCGCTGCTCAACAGGTTAAAAACCATGGAACTCCTATCCTATAAATGGGTGGAAAGTAATTCGGGTCCGCCCCGCAAATATTATCAGCTTACGGATAATGGCCGAAAATTTTTAACCGAACTCAATAAAACATGGCAGGAGCTTGCACATGCTGTTTCTGTAAATTCAAAACATTTAAACACCAATTAACATGAACAAACTATTATATGTCAATATCGGCGGCGTGGTTTTCCAGATAGACGAGGCCGCCTATAAAAAACTGGATACTTATCTCGAAAGTATCCGAAGAAAATATAATTCAACTGCAGATGGTGAAGAGATCATTAAAGATATTGAAAACCGTATTGCAGAATTATTTCTCGCAAAAGTGGGCGAACGTGGTGCCATCACCGAAAATTATGTCGATGAAGTGATCGATGTTATGGGTAAGCCGGAAGATTATGAAGAGCAATCTTCTGCCGGGCCAAAGCAGCAATACGAATATCACGAAAAAACAAACCGCGCAACAAAATTCTTCCGCGATAAGGATAATAATGTTCTCGGTGGTGTATGTTCAGGCTTCGCCGCAAAATTCGATATCGATGCTTTATGGATCCGCCTTGCATTTGTGCTTGCTTTTCTTTTCGCAGGTACCGGTTTACTGCTGTATATAATTTTATGGATCATCATTCCGGAAGCAAAAACCACCGCAGAAAAACTGGAAATGCGCGGAGAAAAAGTGGATATTAATAATATCGAGCGCACAATTAAAGATGGTGCAAAACAATTCTCCACAAAAATGAATGAATTTGGCGAAGAGGTAAAGCAGACATTTAACAAAGAACATATTGACCGCACAAAAAAAAATGCCGGCGATTTTATCGAAAGCGCAGTTGAAACACTGAAACCGGCTGTACTAACAATTGCCAGAATATTCGCCTTTGCATTGCTGATCGTTTCACTGGTAATTGTGGTAGTACTCACGATCGAACTTACTGCCAACTGGGGGGAAGGATTTACGCAAATTGAGTTTTTCGGAAATCATATCACGGATGGCGGTTCGCAGGCGTGGATACTGGTTACCTGTGCACTCGGACTGATTATAATTCCGCTGATCGGACTCATATTTTCAAGTATCAAATTCCTGACCGGTGTAAAAAAGAAAACTAAATGGGTGAGCGGCACGTTAGGTGTTTTATGGACGGGTTGTCTTATCGCCGTAATTTACCTGGGAATTATGATAGGGCGCGATTTTAAATATGAAGGTACAACCAGCAGTAAAATGCAAATGGTGCAACCGCAGGGGAATATATTATACGTACATCTCAACGGAGATGCCGGAGAACATGTGAACTGGAGCAAGCACGGTCCCGATAACTGGCACGGTGTAATGCATACCGACAGCAGTTTTCTTCGCCAGATCTCTATCGAGGTCGAAAAAAGTGTCGATACAAATTATACCGTCTTTATTAATAAGTCGGCGCGCGGATACGACCGTATCAATGCTAAGGAAAATGCAGAGAATTTTGATTTTATGGTTGAGCAAACTGGCGATTCCATTGTCATTATTCCTGCATCCATTGACCTGAAGGATAATGAAAAATTCCGTGGTCAGAGTGTCGAAATTTTAATTCGGGTTCCAGCCGATAAATATATTCAACTCGACAAAAATATCGATGAATATTTTCATGATAATGAATTTACATCCGGATTAAAAAATATTGAATTATATAATAATAAATTGAAAATGACGAATGCGGGTTTGAAGGCGGATGGAGGGATGTGAGAGAGAAGTGTCTCTTACATTAAAGGAAAATGCACGTCTCGATGCGTGATGCGCGATTCATGCTATTTCGGCCTTTCGTTTTAGAAGACAATTTTATTTTTTATGAAAATTCTCTCATCCCTGCTTACTTATTAATCATTTAAAAAATTCTCCAATCAGGAAAAAATATTATTCACCCCGCCCACTGCGTGTTCGGGCAGGCATTCACCCCGCCCACTACGTGTTCGGGCAGGCATTGTTCCGCCCATCGCGTGTTCGGGCAGGCATTCACCAATTCAGGCAACTCAGCAATAATTATTAGTTTAACAAGTAAAATCAAAAAAGTATGAACATTAATCCTGCCCACTGGCACTTATTGCTGAATCACTTCCCCATTATTTTAAGTATTACAGGTACCGGATTTCTGGTGGCCGCATTTATTTTTAAAAAAGAGCATCTGAAATTCGGCAGTGCGCTGATTTTGATCGTTGCCGCAATGGCAGCGTATCCGGCTTATCAGACCGGCGAAGGCGCGGAGGAATCCATTGAAGGACTTGCGGGTGTGAGCGAATCAGTGATCGAAACGCATGAGGAGATCGCTTCAACCGGATTAACCCTTATATTAATCACCGGTTTGTTTGCATTTGTAACGGTATTGCTGGTACATCTGAAAAAAAATGCAGCAACCGCTTTCATGATCATTACGCTGATCGGATCAGTCGCTTCTGCCGGTGTGCTCAGTTATGTCGGATATACCGGCGGTGAAATCCGGCATTCTGAAATCCGGGGTGATTTTGGTGGAGGAGGAAATGCAGCACCGGCAACTGAACAATCCGGGCAAGAAGAAGATGACGACTAAACTGGTAAACAGGGTTCTGCGGAAGGGATTATCACCCTGTCTGACGCTTTTTGTATAATTTAGTGCCATAAACTAATAGCAATGAAGCGAATTAAACACATACTGAGCGCGCTCCTCTTTATCGTAGCCCTCGCGCAGGGAGTCAATGCACAAAGCGTTGTATTATGCGAATCTTATGATACCGGCGGCAATCCTACCGGAATTTATACAAGCTGGGAGATCAAGTCTACCGGCGGATATGTATATATTTTATATCGCCAGCCGGGAGTGCTGGGTTCCGGAACCTGGTATCTATATCTTGATTACGACTGGGATGATAACGGAAAATACAGTGCATATGAAACACTTTCGTTCACACCGGAAGAAGGAAAAAACTGGTCGGTATATGATTTTAAATTTACGGAGAGCGGAAAATATAAAGCAATTATCATGAAAGATGGTGTTGAACTGGCGAGCACCTATTTCGAAATTACAATGCAACCCGGAGCCGCTACCGATTCTGAAGAAGAAGTAGACACCTATTATTACGAGGATTCTGAAATTCTGTTTTGTACGAGTGTGGATTCAGTAGGAAATCCATCCGGCACCTCCACACGTTTCAGTCTGGGCGCTTCCGGTACTGCCAATGTTGTGGTATACCTTTCAAATAATTATAAGGCGTTTAAGACGACTAAAATGTATGTGGATGTTTACAGTTCTGCAACAAATGAAAAAGTGGATGATTTTTCGATAGATGTGGAAGCAGACTGGGACTTTGTAAAATTCACGCAGCCGTTTACGAACACAGGAGATTTTTATATCGATATTTATAATGCAGACGATGTATTTATTAATACGGCAACGGTGACGATCATACGGTAGACGCAGTACACGTATGCATTGCATATTCTGAAAATTTATGGAAAGCGGCAGTTTGGTCTGTCGCTTTTTTTATTTTATAATACAGAGACAGTTTACCCTTTTACAATTTATTTTAACTTACATTCTCCTGAAATACCGATAAGATGAAAAACACCTTTATCCCATTGTTCGCGGCCATTTTGCTGTTTATTTCCTGCGGCAGGAATAAAGATGCTCCTGTTACGCGGTCGTTTTACTATTGGAAATCGGAATTTTTACCGGGGAATGCTGAAAAGGAAACACTTTCACAATTAAACATTTCCAGACTGTATGTAAAATTCTTTGACGTGAAATGGGAAGAAGGTGTTCCACGGCCCGTTGCAGACATTCATTTTGAAACCCCGGCATCTGCAGTATCGCAGGAGATTGTTCCTGTTATTTTTATCACGAATGAAACATTGGCCAAATTATCTGCAGACGAGACCAAAACACTCGCATTCAAAATCTCAAAACATCTTGAATATTTGTTGCAGCAGAATAAATTAAATACCCCGCGCGAAGTTCAACTGGATTGTGACTGGAGTGAATCAACAGAAGAACAATATTTCACACTGATCAGTGAAATGAAAAAATATCCTGCCTGGAAAGATATTCAATGGAGTGCCACCATCCGGTTGCATCAGATCAAATTCCGCGAGCGCACCGGTGTTCCTCCCGTTGACCGGGGCATGCTTATGTTTTATAATATGGGCACGATCGATGATGCGGCGTCGGTTAATTCTATTTATGATACGGATATCGCCGCTTTGTATACCGAGCGCATAGGTGATTATCCGCTGCCGCTGGATGCCGGTATCGCCTGCTTTAGCTGGGGACTTTTATTTGATGGCGGCAAATTACTGCAGATCCTGTATCCGCTTTATCCGGAGGAGCTGCCGGATTCGCTGTTCACCCGGTCAGACGGAAACCATTTCATCGCGAGGGATAATTTTTATTTTGAAGGGTCGTATATTGTAAAAGGAAACAGTATCCGCCTGGAAACTATGACACCCGATTTGAGTGCTGAAAGCGCTGCATTACTGGCAGATAATTTGAAATCAGAACAACGCAGTGTAATTTTATATCATCTCGATTCCGCTATTATCACCAACTATACAAATGAAAACCTCGAAAAAATTTATCGCATGTTTGAGCATTAGTATTTTTTTAATGCCCGTGAAATTCGCGAACAGTTGTTCGTGGTATTATGATGATGATGAGATCACGATCTCACCCTTTGATCAAACACTCATCCAAACACCTGATTTAAACCCGTTTTTTTATTCAGGTCATTATTATAACGGATTTTCGTGGGATACGTATGATACTGAAATAAATAATCCTTTCCTGAGCGAAAATGCGTTAATTGCCGACTGGTCAGATCATTTTAAAAATGCATATTC